>CALCXF010000015.1 GCA_937907685.1 uncultured Nostocoides sp. | reverse complement strand
ACCAGGACACTCGGTCCGCCTGCCCACCGCACCCGCTCGAGCAGCGCAGCCCAGGGGCTGTGGGACCGGGGCGGCCCAAGCCCCGAACGACGCGTCCGTGGAGGAGGCCGGGGCGGAGAGTGGAGCAGGGTGGGAGTCGACGCCGCGAGCGGCCGGCATCCGTTCAGGCGCGCGACGCCGTGCTGGTGTCCAAGGATCGGAAGATGAGATGGTTGTCGTTGGCACGTCTCCGCATCCCGGTTCGTTGAGGCAAGATCGTGGGCACGCTCGACACCGATCGACCGTTGGGCGGGTACTGAGATGAGAAGGGACCCCCCGTGAGCGACCTCGAGAACGACCGCCGTACCCTGCCGGACAGCGACCTCTCCGGGTCGGCGCGCGGTGCCTCGCTGGACCAGGTCCTGCAGATCTCCGCCTCGCTGGCCGCAGCGATGAACTCGGTGATCGAGGGCAAGCAGTCGGTGGTGCGGACTGCCATCACGGTGCTCCTCGCCGAGGGGCACCTCCTCGTGGAGGACGTACCGGGCGTCGGCAAGACGCTCCTGGCCAAGACCCTCGCGCGCTCGATCGATTGTCGAGTGCGACGTGTGCAGTTCACGCCGGACCTCCTGCCGAGCGACATCACGGGCGTGTCGGTCTTCAACCAGGACGTTCGGGACTTCGAGTTCCGACCCGGGGCGATCTTCGCCAACGTCGTCGTCGGCGACGAGATCAACCGCGCGTCCCCCAAGACCCAGAGCGCCCTCCTCGAGTCGATGGAGGAGGGGCAGGTGACGGTGGACGGCACGACCTACTCACTGCCACGCCCGTTCATGGTCATGGCGACCCAGAACCCCATCGAGATGGAGGGCACCTACCCACTCCCGGAGGCGCAGCGGGACCGGTTCATGGCTCGCATCTCGATGGGCTACCCGTCGGCGCGCTCCGAGCTCGACATGCTCGACCTCCACGGCGGCATCTCGCCGCTCGAGGACCTTCAGCCGGTGACCGACGCGTCGGTCGTGTCGTCGATGATCGCCGCGGTCCGCCAGGTCCACGCCGCACCCGCGGTCAAGCAGTACATCGTCGACCTGACCCACGCCACCCGGTCGAGCAACGCCCTCCGGCTCGGCGCCTCACCGCGCGCCTCCCTCCACCTGCTCCGGGCCTCCCGCGCACACGCCGCCCTCGCCGGCCGTGACCACGTGCTGCCGGACGACGTGCAACAGATCGCGGTCCCTGTCCTCGCCCACCGCCTCATGCCCACTGGCGAGACGCAGATGGCCCGGCGCACGACTGCGGACGTCGTGAACGACCTGCTCCAGCGCGTCCGGGTGCCCTCCCCCACCCGCTGAGTCCAGTGCGCGCACTCCGACGATCTCTCACCACCCGCGGCGCGGCCTTCGCCGGCTGCGGGATCGTGCTCGTCACCTCGGGGATCCTCCTCGGCCAGCACGACGTCACCCGCATCGGGGTGCTTCTCCTCGTGCTCACGGTGATCGCCCTCGTCCTCGTCCGGCGCCACGGGCTCCAGCTGAGCGTCGTGCGGACCGCCGCGCCCGCCCGGGTCGCCATCGACGAGCGCTCGGTGGTGACGGTGCGCATCCGCAACACCGAGTCGAGCATCTCCCCCGTGGTCATGGCCGAGGAGTCGATCGACTATGCGCTCGGCGACCGTCCCCGCTTCGTCGTCCCCTCCCTCAGGCCCGGCGAGTCGCACGAGGTGCAGTACACCGTCCGCTCCCACACCCGTGGCGTCCACCGCATCGGGCCGCTCGGTGTGCGGGTGCGTGACCCCTTCGGGTTGGGCCTGCGCGCGGCGGCCGTCAGTGGTGGTGGCGAGCTCGTCGTCCTTCCCCGCGTCGTGCCGCTGCCCGGTGGGCGCTCGCTGGGCAGCGGGATCGGCTCCGAGGGCTCGGTGCCCCACATGGTCGCCCTCCACGGCGAGGACGACCAGACCGTCCGGGAGTACCGGGACGGTGACGACCTGCGGCGGATCCACTGGCCGGCGACCGCTCGGACCGGTGACCTCATGGTCCGGCAGGAGGACCGCCCCGCCAAGAGGCGGGCGGTCGTCCTCCTCGACTGCCGCGCCTCCGCGCACGGCGGGTCCGGGCGCGGCAGCTCGTTGGAGTGGTGCGTGACGACGGCGGCCTCCGTGACCGCCCACCTCGTCGACGGGGGGTATGCCGTCCACCTCCTGACGCCGGACCCGGGCGCCGACACGGGCATCCACCACGACGAGACCCTCGACGACGGCCTCGAGACGCTGGCCCGGGTGTCGCTCGGCGGCGACGACGGGGTGCGGGCCGTCCTGCACTCGGCGAGCTCCCTCACCTCACAGGGTGGGCTCGTCGTCTACGTCGGCGGACCGTTGGCCGACGACGACGCCCGCACGCTGGCCGCCCTGCGGCAGCCCGGCTCCTCGGGGGCCGCGATGGTTGTGGAGCCAGACTCCTTCGCCGGCCGGGGGTCGAAGAGGCGAGGCGGCCATGCGGAGGTGAAGGCGGCCACCACGGTCGCCACGCTGCAGTCCTCCGGCTGGATGACGACGATCGTCGACGCACGGACGGCGCCTCCGGCGGCGTGGTCCGCTGTCGTCGGCGCCCAGGTGGTGGGAGCCCGATGAACCGCGTCCGACCGGTCGAGACCCTGCTCGCGGCCCTTGCGACCCTCGCCGTCACGTTGCCGCTGACAACGCTCTTCACCCCCTCTGCGGCGTGGTTCCGCCCGAGCCTCCTGCTCGTGGCGCTCGTCGCCCTCGTCGGGATGGGGCTTCGACGGGTCACGTCCTCTCGCCCGCTCGTCGTCCTGGGCCAGGCCGTCCTCCTCGTCAACGGGGCCGCCGTCCTCCACGGTCAGGGACACCTCTGGCGCACCGTCGTCCCCACTCCCGAGACCGGGCGGGCCTTCGGCGTGCTGCTCGGCGAGGCGTATCAGACGGTGACGAACTACACCGCCCCTGCACCTGCCAACCGCGGCACGGTGCTCGCCGTCAGCGTTCTCATCGGCGTGACCGCCCTGGCGGTCGACGCGATCGCGGTGACGTACAGGAGTCCGGCGCTGGCCGGCATCCCGCTGCTGTCCGCCTTCCTCGGATCCGCGACGAACTCCGGTGACGGGCTCGGTGCCTGGTATGCCGTTCCCCCGGCCCTGTGCTGGCTCGCCCTCGTGGGTCGGCAGGGCGTGCGCTCGCTGCGTTCGTGGGGAGCGGCCACCCCGCGCTCGTCCGCCGGCCGCTTCGCCGACCCCACGAGTACGTTCGTGACGATGGGCCGTGTGGTCGGCGTGACGGCCATCGGAGTCGCGATCGTGGTGCCGAGCCTCGTCCCCCACTTCCCGACGACCTTCCTCGCCGACGGACTCGGCCGAAGCGCCGACGGGCGCGGCGGCAACGGCTCCGACGTGCGGCTGGCCTCCAGCCTCGACATCGCGCGGGACCTCGGCAGCCGGTCCAGCAACCCCGTCCTGCGTTACCGCAGCACCTCGGACCGGCTGGGGCCGCTACGGGTCGGCATCCTCGACAGCTACCGGCGGGGTCATTGGCAGGCCCGCTCGGACTTCACCTTCGTCCCCGTCGACGGCCGGATCCCCGGACCGACGGCCGGACCCGAGGTCCCCCGACGGGTCGAACAGATCACGGTGATGGAGAACGGCATCGGACTGCCGCAGGTCGCGCTGCCGGAGGGCACGGCCGGGAACCCGTTCCCGGCCGGCACCTGGAACATGACCGTCGAGGGGCTCGTGCAGGTGACCCAGCCGGTCTCGTCCTACACGGCCGAGTTCATCGAGCTGGACCCGGACCCCTCCCAGTTCACCGCCGACCTCGACGGCCCGCAGGGGAACGAGGCGGACCTCGAGGTCGACCGGCGCTCGGAGACCGAGGTTCGGGCGGTGCTCGCGGAGCTCACCGACGAGGGCGACACGCCGCTGGACGTCGCGCGCGCGATCCAGGGCTACCTGCGCGGGCCGCAGTTCACCTACTCGGTCGAGCTCGCCGACGAGACCGCGCAGGGCTCTCTTCCGGAGGAGCCACTCGCCCGGTTCCTCGAGACCAAGCGCGGGTACTGCGTGCAGTTCAGTTCCGCGATGATCATGCTCTCCAGGGCGGCCGGCATCCCGGCCCGGATGGCGACGGGCTTCCTTCCGGGCGTGCAGGACGGCGACGACCGGGTGGTGCGGCTCAGCGACGCGCACGCGTGGCCGGAGCTGTGGTTCCCCCGCCTCGGCTGGGTGCGGTTCGAGCCCACACCGGGCACCCGCAGCGGAGTCGCGCCGGAGTACAGCCTGGTGCCGACCGACACGGGTGCGGGCTCGGCCGCGGTGCCGAGCGCCACGTCGTCGTCCTCGTCATCCATCCCGTCGACCGGCCCGGAGCGTGACGTCACCGCAGACGACCTCGGGACCATCGGTGGCTCGTCCGACACAGGCGTGGTCCGCTACGTCTCCGACCACGCCACGACCATCCTCGTGCTCCTCCTCACGGGTCTCGCGGTCGCGGTCGTTCCGCTCGGCGCGTGGCTGGCCCGCCGCCGGGCCCGCCGCCGGGCCCGGGACGATGCGGAGCGCGTCGAGGCGGAGTGGCAGTCACTGCTCCTGCGGCTGCAGGACATCGGCTACGTCCCACCGGACGGGGCGACGCCGCGACAGGCGTCCCGCCAGATCGGTCATGCGGCCTACCTGTCCGCAGACGAGACCCAGGCCCTGGGCCGGGTGGTGTCGACCCTCGAGCTCGCCCGCTACGCCCGTCCCGGTTCGGACCTGGATGACGTCGCGGACGACGCGAGGACGGTGTGGCGAGGTGCCCTCTCACGCAGGCGACGAGCCGACCGGGTGCGGGCGTTGCTGTTGCCCGAGGAGGGGCGGCAGCACTGGCGACAAGGCCTTCGTCGCCTCGTGCCGTGGCGGCCGGGACGCCCGGAGCCGACCGGAGAGGACGACTGACCCGACGTCTGACCGACGTCGCGGCCACGGCGTGTTCGCGGCGGTCGGCGGGTCGGTCGTGGACAGTGGGGCCATGTCGCTGCGTCGTGTCGACCGTGCCGTGGGGCACTACACCGCGTTGCGCGACCGCCTGTTGCCGGCCACCGACGAGTTCGTCGAGCTCGTCACCGCCATCATCGACGACGCGGGCATCAACTACCTGAGTGTCACCGGTCGCACGAAGTCGGTCGCGTCGTTCGCTGCCAAGGCGCGCGGAGTCATCACCGGTGACCCCGCCGCCGACCCGCTGCAGCTCGTCACGGACCAGGTCGGGGTCCGGGTCATCACCTATGTCCAGCGGGACGTGGACGCGGTGGCCGGTCTCCTCGCCGAGCAGTTCACCGTCCTCGACGACCGTGACCTCGGCGAGGAGACCGCCGCGGCCGGCCGCTTCGGCTACGCCAGCCGGCACCTGCTGGTGTCGAGGAGCGACCGCCAGACCACGGCATACGACCCGCTGTCCTGTGCCTCGGTCCAGCTGCGGACCGTGCTCCAGCACGCCTGGGCCGAGTTCGAGCACGACATCCGGTACAAGGGCACCGTGCCGCCGGAGCAGGTGCCGGACCTCGACCGGCGGTTCACTCTCGCCGCCGGGCTTCTCGAGCTCGCGGATCGGGAGTTCGGGGCGATCCGTGACCGGCTCCAGGCCGGCCTCGGCGACAGCAGCGTCGACGGTGGGGACGCGCACGACCCGCGGATCAGCGGCCAGGAGCTCGCGACGTTCCTCGCGGGGCGCTACTCGAGCGCCGGGTGGTCGCGCACACAGCACTACGAGTGGATCTCCGGGCTGCTGCTCGAGCTCGGCATCGCCTCACTCGACGAGCTCAGCTCGACGCTGCGCGACGTCGACAGCGCGGCCGTCACCGCCGCCATGGGCTACCGGTACCCGCCGGGTGCCGTGCGGCGGCTCGACGACGACCTGCTCGCGCGGTTCGGCGAGGCGTACGTGGCGCTGCACGGCAACGCCCACCGGCGCGAGTCGCTGGAGTCCCGCCGCTCGCACCTCCCCGGCTGAGCGGGGCGGGCGAGTGGCGGGACTCCGGTCCGCGTGGGTGGGACCAGGTCACTTGACCTCGGCGCGACGGACGATGAGCAGCCCGACCGCCAGCGGCAGCAGGAACCAGATGGTGCCCGACACCGCGAGCTGCTGCCACTGCTCGCTGGTGACGCTGCCGTTGAACAGCACGTTGCGGGCGTTGGCGTAGTCGATCCACGGCCGCACGTCGGCGAACCACGAGGCGTTCGCCGCGAGCAGCTCGACGAGCGGGGGGAGCACCAGGCTGTAGACGAAGTACGCGACGATCGCGCCGGCGGAGTTGCGGATCAGCACGCCCAGCATGAAGCCGAAGAGCATGCCGAGCACGCTGCCGAGCACCACGAGTCCGAACTCGGTGGACGTGAAGTTCCAGACGGGGTCCAGCCCCGTGACGAGGCTGCCTATCAGGGTCCCGAGCGCCCCGACGACGAGGGCGACGAACATCGCTGCGACACCAACGCCCACGGCTGCGGTGAACTTCGCCCACAGCACCCGGCCGCGGTGCGGCACGAGCGTGAACGTGGTCAGGCCGCTGCGCTGGCTCCACTCGCTGGTGACGGCGAGGAGGCCGATCATCGGCAGGATCACCGTCATCGGGATGCCGACGGCGGCGGCGAAGTTGTCGTAGGTCTGCTGGTCGTCCGGCGCGAAGACGATGATGGCGGCGGTCGCCAGCACGCTCGTGATGAGGATGCTCGCCATGAGCCAGAAGCCTGAACGGGTGTCGAACATCTTGCGCAGCTCGACGCCGATGAGGCGGCTCAGGGGAATCCCCGGAGATGCCGTCCGCCGCCGGGTCTGATGGGCCGCGACGTCGGGGGTGGCGGGGTCGAGGACGGTGGTGGTCATGCTGCTGCTCCTTCACGCTGGGTGTCTGCGGTGAGCTCGAGGAACATCTCCTCGAGTCCGGCGCCGTCGGCGGCGCGAAGCTCGGTGAGGGCCACGCCCGCGGCCAGCGCGACCTGACCCACCTGGGCGGCGGTCGCGTCGGTGTGGACGCTGCCGTCCGGGTGCGCCGTCACGGTGAGCCCTTGGCGCTCCAGCGCCGCCGCGAGGTCGGACCCGTCGACGGCGCGGGCGACGGTGCCGGCGGAAGCGAGCAGCTCGGCCTTGGTTCCCTGGGCCACGATCCGGCCGTTGCCGATGACGACGAGGTCGTCGGCGATGACCTCGATCTCGTGGAGGAGGTGCGAGGAGAGGAGCACCGTGCCACCGCGGTCGGCGTACCCACGCAGCAGGTCGCGCATCCACCGGATGCCGGCCGGGTCGAGGCCGTTGGCCGGCTCGTCGAGGATGAGCACGTGGGGGTCGCCGAGGAGTGCGGCCCCGATCCCGAGTCGCTGCCGCATCCCGAGCGAGTAGTTGCGCACCCGTCGGTCCGCCTCGTCGTCGGTGAGGCTGACGAGCTCGAGCATCTCCTCGACCCGCGTTCGCGGCATGCCCATGGTGCGCTGGACGATGGTGAGGATCTCGCGGCCGGTGCGGCCGGCGTGCTGGGCGGAGGCGTCGAGGAGGACCCCGACCTCCGTGCCCGGGTTGGGGAGGTCGGTGAACCGACGTCCGTCGATGAGGGCGGTTCCCGAGGTGGCGGGGGTCAGCCCCACGACGATGCGCAGCGTCGTGGACTTGCCCGCTCCGTTGGGACCGAGGAACCCGGTGACGCGACCGGTCGCCGCGGTGAAGGAGACGTCGTCGACGGCGGTGAGGTTGCGGCCGTAGGTCTTGGTGAGTGATGTGACGGTGATCATGTCGAGCATCGTTGCGGCACTGCGGGCATCGGCGCATCGGTGAGGCACCTGAGCGCGACCCTGAGTCGACCCTGAGCCCTCTCAGGGCCGCTCGGTCCACAGACCCCGGGGAACCCGTACGGCAGGTCGCAAAGCGTCAGGTCGAGAGCGGCTCTGACACTGGCCTTCTGGTCAGGTCGAGTCGGCCTCCGGCCCCGCACGGGCGTCGTCCGGAGCGTGGCACGCGACTTCGAGCATGATGCCGTGTGGATCCAGGAAGTACGTGGCGTAGGCGTGCTCGCCGTACTCAGGGAAGGTCCGCGGTGGGTGGCCACAAGGTCGGGGCCACCGATGCCGATGTGGTCGATCGAAGCGGTCATCGCCTACTCACCGAGGGCCGAGCCAGCACCTCGGTACGGAGGTGGGCCGGGGCGAGAGCCGGGTGCCGCGCCCATCCCCGCCGGCGGACCACGCGATGGTGCCCGTCCGCCCTGCCTGTGTCAACGACGGGTCTGTGCCTGACCGGCCGCCGGCGAAGATCTCCAGTCGGAGCACCCGGTCGGGGCGGGGAAGGTCGATACCGTGGATCGATGAAGCTGCTGCTGTCGTCGCTCGGTCCCTCTCCGGCCCACGACGCGGCGATGGTGGAGCTGGCGGGCAGGCCTCTGGAGGAGGTGCGCGTCGGGTACATCGAGAACGCCTACGACGTCTACGACGACCCGGCGTCGCTGGAGGAGGGACGTGAAGAGCTCCGCCGCAGCGGGTACGACATCGATCTCGTCGACCTCCGGGACTGGCGAGGTGACCGAGACGGGCTGGCCGAGCTCCTCGGGCTCTTCGACGTCTTCCTGCTCACCGGTGGCAACCCCTACTACCTCCGTTCTCTCCTGCACCTGACCGGTGCCGACGCGATCATCACCGAGCGGGTTCGCGAGGGCGCGGTGTACGCCGGCGCCAGCGCCGCGGCCGTCGTCGCCGGCCCGACGCTTCGGCACTTCGACGAGCTCGACGACCCGCGCGAGGCGGAGGTGCTGATCTGGGAGGGCCTCGGCCTCACGGAGCTCGTCATCGCACCCCACGTCGACAATGCCGACTTCGGCGATGGATGCCGCAGGGCGGCCGACTTGTGCGAGGCCGACGGCTTTGCGGTCCGGAGGCTCACCGACGCCCAGGCCCTGTGCATCGACGGGACAACGGTGCAGCTCGTCGGACCGTGAGCAAGGCCAGACTGTCCGCCCACCGACTCACCCGAGGCAGGCAGCGACGCGCGACCAGCCACGCGCGACGCGTTGGAGGGGAACTATAGGGCCATGAAACCTGCCGACGGAGCTGCGAAGATCCTCACCGCCGAGGCGCTCGACTTCGTGCGACTGCTCCACGAGCGGTTCGGCGAACGTCGCGCGGAGCTGCTGCGGGCCCGGGGCGCTCGCCGTGGTTCGGCTCTCGGGTTCCTGCCGGAGACCCGGTGGATTCGCGAGTCGGAGTGGAGGGTCGCGGCGGCCCCACCCGACCTCGTCGACCGCCGGGTCGAGATCACGGGTCCGCCCGAGCGGAAGATGACGGTGAACGCGCTCAACTCCGGAGCTCGCGTCTGGCTGGCGGACCTCGAGGACGCCAGCACGCCGCACTGGAGCAACGTCGTCGGGGGCCAGGTCAACCTCCACGACGCCATCCGAGGCGAGGTCGACTTCACCTCGGCCGACGGCAAGCGCTACGCGCTCCACGACGGCCGCCTCGCGACGATCGTCGTGCGCCCTCGAGGGTGGCACCTGCACGAGAGGCAGGTCCAGGTCAGGGGCGTGCCGGTGGCCGGAGCACTCGTCGACTTCGGGCTCCACTTCTTCCACAACGCCGCCGAGCTCCTGGCCCGAGGAAGCGGCCCCTACGTCTACCTGCCCAAGCTCGAGAGCCACCTCGAGGCTCGGCTGTGGAACGACGTCTTCGTCCTGGCCCAGGACGAGCTGGGGGTTCCTCACGGTTCGGTTCGAGCCACCGTCCTCATCGAGACCCTTCCTGCGGCCTTCGAGATGGAGGAGATCCTCTATGAGCTGCGCGACCACGCGTCGGGTCTCAACGCTGGTCGCTGGGACTACCTGTTCAGCATCATCAAGTGGTTCCGGGACCGGGGACCCGACTACGTCCTCCCCGACCGCGGCAGCGTCGGGATGACGGCACCTTTCATGCGGGCATACGCCGAGCAGCTCGTGAAGACCTGCCACCGGCGTGGCGCGTTCGCCATCGGCGGGATGAGTGCCTTCATCCCGAGCAGGCACGACGCCGAGGTCAACGAGCGTGCCTTCGCGCAGGTCCGCGCCGACAAGGAGCGGGAGGCGGGCCAGGGCTTCGACGGCTCCTGGGTGGCTCATCCGGATTTGGTACCGGTCTGTCTCGCGGCCTTCGACGAGGTGCTCGGGGGACGACCGAACCAGCTCGACCGTCAGCGCCCCGACGTCGACGTCGTCGCCGCGGACCTCCTCGACATCTCCTCGGCGACCGGCGAGGTGACGCTGGAGGGGCTGCGGTCCAACGTCGAGGTCGCGATCCGGTACCTCGAGTCATGGCTGCGGGGGAACGGCGCCGCGGCCATCCACGACCTCATGGAGGACGCGGCGACCGCGGAGATCTCCCGCTCGCAGGTGTGGCAGTGGGTCCGCAACGGCACGGTGCTGACCGATGGCACCGTCGTGACCGCCGAGCTGGTGCGGCGGATCATGGACGAGGAGATGGAGGCCCTCGGCGCAGACTTCCAGCCGGCTCGCGAGATCTTCGAGAAGGTGGCGCTGGACGACGAGTTCGTCGACTTCCTCACCCTGCCGGCGTACGAGGCCATCTCGTGACAGAGCTCCAGGACCGCCTCGACCGGATGCTGGCAGCAGCCGACGCCCAGCTGGCTCGGGCCTATCCCGGGTCCCGCGGGCACCAGCCCGTGCACACCGTCTACGTCCCCGCGGACCGATACGAGCCCACGATCGCGGCGGCCTACGGCGAGGAGGCCCTGTCGCTGCTCGACACCGCAGCCGAGGCCGTCGGAGCCGACGCATCCCTGGCCGAGCGCGTTCGGGCACGGCTGGCCCGTCAGCCGGTGGACGACCTCAGGGTCGACTTCGAGGATGGCTACGGGTTCCGCCCGGACGAGGAGGAGGACGCGGCGGTCCTCAGGGCGACCGAGCCGCCCGCCGGTGTCCCGGCATCCGGCATCCGGTTCAAGAGCCTGGAGGCGGCGACTCGCCGTCGGGGTCTGCGAACCCTCGAGCTGTTCCTCGCGGAAGGCGGGCGGGGCGTGCTCACTCTTCCCAAGGTGACCTCCGTCGAGCAGGTGCAGGCGATGGTCGCCGCCTGCGAGCACCTCGAGGACACGTACGGGCTTCCCCGGCTCCAGTTCGAGATCCAGATCGAGACGCCGCAGGCGGTGCTCGCGGCGGACGGAACGGTCCTCGCCGCCCGGATGATCCACGCTGCGGCCGGGCGCGTCACCGGCCTCCACTACGGCACGTACGACTACTCCGCCGCGCTGGGCATCGCTCCCGCCCAGCAGAGCCTCGACCATCCCGTCGCCGACCATGCGAAGGCGGTCCTCCAGGTCGCTGCGGCCGGAACCGGCGTCTTCGTGTCGGACGGGTCGACCAACGTCCTCCCCGTCGGCGACCACCGGAGGGCGGCGTGGCAGCTTCACGCGAGGCTGGTCCGGCGGTCGCTGGAACGGGGCCTCTACCAGGGCTGGGACCTCCACCCCGCTCAGCTCCCGACCCGCTTCCTCGCCACGTTCGGCTTCTTCCGCGACGGTCTGCCCGTCGCGCTCGACCGGCTGCTGCGCTACCTGGACCGGCAGGACTCGGGCTACCTCGACGAACCGGCGACCGCGTCGGCCCTCGCCGACTACGTGCTGCGGGCGCTGGAGTGCGGAGGCGTCGACGCCCACGAGGTGCCAGTCCCCGTGGACAGACTCCTCGGCCTCACCCGTCGGAGCCGGACATGACCCTCGACGAGATCAACCGCGGCCCCCGTTCGCAGGTGCGGCGAGCACTGTTGGCCTGTGCCGACGTGCCGCGGTGGGCCGATGCGATCTGCGACGGCCGCCCGTACCCGGACGAGGCAGCTCTCGTCGACCGAGCCGACCGGCTCGCTCGCGAGATCACCGATGACGAGCTCGCCTGCGCGCTGGCCGCCCATCCCCGGATCGGAGACCGGGCACGAGGCGGCTCCACGGAGGCTGCGTGGTCCCGACAGGAACAGGCCGGGGTGATGCCGGACGCCGAGCTCGTCGAGGTCAACCAGGCATACGAGGAGCGTTTCGGTCGGGTGTTCCTCGTCTGTGCGACCGGTCTCACCACCGGGGACGTGGTCGCCGCGGCTCGGGCCAGGCTCGCGAACGACGACGCGACGGAGACCGCGGTGGTCAAGGACGAGCTGCGCAAGATCGCCGTGGTGCGCTTGCAGAAGGAGCTGGACGGATGAGTCGGATCACCACCCATGTGCTGGACACGGCACGCGGCCGGCCGGCTTCAGGGGTGCCCGTCAGCCTGCACGGCCCCGGCGGCCCCGACCAGCCGGGCGCCCCGAACGACGCCGACGGCCTCGACAGCCGCGGACGCCTTCTCGGAGAGGGGGTCACCGACCGCGACGGACGGGTGCGAACCATCGGGCCGGAGCGCCTCGAGCCGGGGACGTACACCTTGACCTTCGACGTCGCGGCATACGACAAGGACTGCTTCTACCCCCACGTCGCGCTCACCTTCAGGGTGACCACCGACGAGCACCACCACGTGCCGTTGCTGCTCGCTCCGTTCACCTACTCCACCTACCGAGGGAGCTGACATGCCGATTCGCCTGGGTGCGAACCGATACGGCAAGGCGGAGAACCGGGTCGTGCGGATCCACCGTGACACCGCTCGCCACGAGATCACCGACCTCAACGTCTCGACCCACCTCCGAGGGTCCTTCGACGCGGCCCACACGACCGGGGACCAGGCAGCAGTCCTGCCGACCGACTCGCAGAGGAACACCGTCTTCGCGTTCGCGAAGGAGCACCGAGTGCGTCCCATCGAGGACTACGCCCTGCACCTCGCGCGGCACTTCGTCGACACCACCCCTGCAGTCAGCGGCGCCCTGGTCGAGGTCGAGGAGTACCGCTGGAACCGCATCGACGGCCACGACCACGCCTTCACGCGTGACGGCAGCTGGGTCCGCACCACCGCGGTCGACGTGGAGGGCGACACGGCGGTCGTCACCTCCGGTGTCACGGACCTGGCCCTGCTCAAGTCGACCGGCTCCGAGTTCCACGGCTTCCACACGGACCGGTACACCACGCTCGCCGAGACCCGGGACCGCGTCCTCGCGACAGCGCTGACGGCGACGTGGCGGTACGGCTCGACCGAGGTGGAGTGGGACGCGGTCCATGCCGACGTGCTGACCCTCGTCGCCGGCTCCTTCGCCGACATCCACTCCCTCGCGCTCCAGCAGTCGCTCTTCGGCATGGGGAAGACGGTTCTCGAGGCACACCCCGAGATCGAGGAGATCTCGTTCGTGGCTCCGAACAAGCACCACGTCCTCGTGGACCTCTCGCCGTTCGAGCTCGAGAACACCGGAGAGGTCTTCATCGCCACCGACCGGCCGTACGGTCTCATCGAGGCGACCGTGGTGCGCGAGTGACGGTCTTCCGGGGCCGCGCGCTCCTGCCGAGCGGGGAGCAGACCTGCGACGTCGCCGTCGAGGACGGGCGCATCGTGGCCATCGGTCACGACGTCGGCGGTGAGGTCGTGCGCCTGGCCGATGACGAGGTCCTGCTGCCCGGGCTCGTCGACACGCACGTGCACGTGAACGAGCCCGGGCGCACCGAGTGGGAGGGCTTCGCCACCGCGACCGGGGCAGCGGCAGCCGGAGGTGTCACGACCATCATCGACATGCCGCTGAACTGCCTGCCCCCCACGACCACCCGCATCGCGCTCGAGGTGAAGCGCGCCGCCGCGCTCGGCCAGTGCCACGTCGACGTGGGCTTCTGGGGCGGAGCCGTCCCCGACAACCTGGCCGACCTGCGCGGCCTCCACGACGACGGCGTCTTCGGGTTCAAGTGCTTCCTGTCCCCCTCCGGCGTCGACGAGTTCCCTCCTCTGGACCCGGACATGCTTCAGCGGGTGATGACGGAGCTGGCGGACCTGAGTGCCCTGCTGATCGTGCACGCCGAAGACGGTGGGCTGGTCGGCGAGTGCTCAGGTGGGCGGTACCCCGACTTCCTGGCCTCACGTCCCCCCGAGTCCGAGGTGTCGGCGATCGAGCTCGTCACGTCCTCGGCACGGGGGACCGGCTGCCGCACCCACGTCCTGCACCTGTCGTCCGCGGATGCCGTCGCGTCGCTCGCCCGTTCCGGTGTCACCGCCGAGACGTGCCCCCACTACCTGACCCTGACGGCCGAGCAGATCGGCACCGGAGCCACCGAGTTCAAGTGCTGTCCACCGATCCGGGGGGCAGCCAACCGGGAGCGGCTGTGGGAGGCCTTGCGCGACGGGACGATCGGCCTCGTCGTCTCCGACCACTCCCCTGCGACGCCGGACCTGAAGACGACCGGTGACTTCGGGACCGCCTGGGGTGGGGTCGCCTCGCTCCAGCTGGGCCTTCCCCTGGTGTGGACCGAGGCCAGGCGGCGAGGGTTCGGCCTTGATGACGTCGTGCGCTGGATGTCCGCGCGCCCGGCATCCCTCGTCGGCCTGGACAGCAAAGGGGCGATCGAGGTGGGGCGCGACGCGGATCTGGTGGCCTTCGCACCGGACGAACGCTTCACTGTCGACCCTGCACGTCTGCACCATCGCCATCCCGTCACGCCCTACGCGGGGCATGACCTCACCGGTGTCGTGCGGTCCACGTGGCTGCGCGGCCGACGCATCGACGGCGCCGAACCCCACGGCACCCTGATCCGGAGGACTCTGTGACCGACCCATACGACTTCCTCGAGCTCCCCGACCTCGCGTCGCGCGCTCTGGCCGGCAGCGTCGTCGCCGCGAACGACGAGCTGTTCGCGGAGCGTGAGAACCTCATCAAGCCCGGACCACCGAGCTCATCCCCGGACTTCGGCAACAAGGGGAAGATCTACGACGGCTGGGAGACCCGACGGCGGCGGGAGCCGGGAAACGACTGGGCCGTGGTCCGCCTCGGGGTCCCGGGCGTCGTTCGCGGGGTGGTGATCGACACCAGCCACTTCACCGGCAACTACCCACCGGAGGCCTCGGTCGAGGGGGCCGAGGTCGACGGCTACCCCGATCCGGGTGACATCGTCGACTGGGTACCGCTGCTGGCTCGTTCGGACCTGGTCGGGGACTCGCCGAATGCGTTCGCCGTGTCGTCACCGGAGCGGGTGACGCACGCGCGGCTGTCGATCTACCCGGACGGTGGGGTCGCCCGGTTCCGCGTCCACGGCGAGTGCCGACCGGACCCCCGTCTCCTCACCGGCACCATCGACCTGGCGGCGACCGAGAACGGTGGACGTGTGCTCGACTGCTCCAACCGCTTCTACTCGTCCCCCAGCAACATCCTCCTGCCGGGCAGGACACGCACCATGGGTGAGGGATGGGAGAACGCCCGGCGACGGGACGCCGGCAACGACCACGTGACGGTCGGGCTCGCCGGCCGCGGAAGGGTCCGGCGGATCGAGATCGACACGTCGTACTTCGTCGGCAACGCGCCCGGCTGGGCGATGGTCACCGGCGACTCGGACGTCGAGCTCGTGGCCCGGGTCCGGCTGCAGCCCGACACCCGGCACCACTTCGTCGTCGACGGCGGCTCGGAGGTGGAGACGGTTCGGCTCGACGTCTACCCGGATGGTGGGATCGCCCGGCTCCGCGTCTGGGGTGAGCTCGTCTGAACCGCGGAACGACCCTGCCAGCCGGCCCAAGCACCGAAGGTGATGTCCGTTGTGAGCCGTCGACATGCCGGATGTCGCCTTGCGCGGCGCACGGTCGGCATCCGGTTGACGTGCCCTTGGCGGCACGAGAGATTGGACAGACGGCCGAAGGGAGCACACCGTGGGAATCATCTCAGCTGACCTGTTCATCACCCTCGACGGCGTCTACCAGGCGCCCGGCGGGCCCGACGAGGACCGCGAGGGAGGCTTCGCGTTCGGCGGCTGGCAGGCCCCGTACTTCGACGACGAGTCGGGAGAGGCGATCGGTGGGGGCATCGAACGTATGGACGCCCTGCTGCTCGGCCGCAAGACCTACGACATCTTTGCGTCCTTCTGGCCGAACCAGGGCGACGACGACCCGATAGCGAGGACCTTCAACGCGCTGCCGAAGTTCGTCGTGTCGCGCTCGCTCACCGACCCGTCGTGGGAGGGCACGACCGCGTTGTCGGATGCCGTGACCGACGTGCCCGCGCTGAAGAACCGCTTCGAGGAGATCCATGTGGTCGGCAGCGGCGACCTCGTGCGTTCTCTGCTCGAGGCCGGCGAGGTCGACCGGCTGAACCTCTTCCTCTACCCGGTGACCTTCGGCTCGGGCAAGCGGCTCTTCGCCGACGGCAGGGGGGTGCCCGCCGCCTTCACGCTGGCGCAGCCGGCCCGGAGCTTCCCCAAAGGCGCGACCTGGCTCGTGTACGAGCGCGCCGGCGAGCCGGTCACCGGGATCGACATCTCGCAGGAGTAGCACCCTGCCGTGCGGCACCGCACCTTGGTCCCGTGAAGGATGAGCCGGCGGTGGGCTCGGCAACGGTCGATGACGCGACTCCCGTGCTCAGCGCCTCCGGCAAGTGACCGCGGAATGTTCAGGACCCTGTTGCGGGGGTACGTACGGGCTCCACACCGGTCGCGCCACCTGCTTCCAGCCGACCGAGGTCGGTGGCGGGCCGACGGAGAGGTGATCATGGGGATGAACGGGTCCAACACCGCAACGATGACCGGAGCGTGGTTGCCCGGGGACGGCACCGTCGATCTACGCGAGGTACCCATCCCATCTCCTGGGCCGGGCCAGGTGCTGCTGCGGATGCGGGCCTCCACCATCTGCGGGAGCGACCTTCGAGCCATCTACAACGGCCACGTCGGGCCCGAGCCCTACGACGACGTCATCGCGGGTCACGAGCCGTGCGGCGAGGTCGTGGAGGCATCCCCTGGAGGCCGGCTGCGCACCGGGGACCGCGTCGTGGTCTATCACATCGTCGGCTGCCTGAGGTGTCGCGCCTGCAGGGCCGGGTCGTACATCACCTGCGAGGCGACCTTCCCCGTCAAGGTCGCCTATGGCTACCAGCGCGACGGTGGCCATGCGGAGTACCTTCTCGCCGAGGAGCAGTCATGCGTGCCGCTGCCCGATGAGCTGTCGTTCGTCGACGGGGCCTGTGTCGCGTGCGGCTTCGGGACGGCATACGAGGCGGTTGTCCGCGCCGAGATCTGCGGCCGTGACGCCGTGCTCGTCACGGGTCTGGGACCGGTCGGTATGGCCGCGGGGCTGCTCGCCAAGGCAATGGGCGCAGAACGAGTCATCGGCTACAACCGGAGCCCGACGCGCAGTGACCTCGCGAGAACTCTCGGGGCGGTCGACGACGTCGTGACCCCTGGGGCGTCCCCGGACCTGGTGGTCGACGAGGTCATGGAGCTCACGAACGGCCGCGGGGTCGAGGTCGCGCTGGACTGCTCCGGTGCTGCTCCGGCCCGAAGTGCCGCGTTGCGCTCGACCCGTGCCGACGGCCGACTCGTCCTCGTCGGGGAGGGCGGTGGTCTCGAGCTCGACGTCAGTGAGTGGGTCATCCATCCGCAGCGACGGATCGTCGGCTCGTGGGTGACCTCGGTGCCCCGGATGGAGGACCTCCTGGAGCACCTCGTGCGGTGGGACCTCCACCCCGAGAGCACGGTGACCGCGCGCTTCCCGCTCGCGAAGGCCGGCGACGCGTACGAGCTCGCCAGCTCGAGCGGCTCCGGGAAGGTCGCCATCGTCATGGACGAGTGAGCAATTCGGCAAGCGGCGAAGAGACGGGCGGTCATGAACCGCGCCAGGACGGTCCGATCTCCTGCACCTTTGACGTGACATGCCGGCCCTGCTGGCTGGAAGGGTCACCGGCGTTGCCGAGGCGCTGAGGCCGGTGTGGCCCTTTCGGGCGGGAAGTCAGGAGGAGGATGTCGACGCGCCTAGCGGTGGGAAAGGTCAGCGACCCTGCGTGGGGCCCGTGGTTGACTCGTGGTGAGCACTCCCGCGAGCGAGCGAGGATCACATGGCGACCTTGGTGCAGCGAGTCTGGAAGGCCGGCAACGCGGCGGCCGTGTGGATGTACCGGCGCACGGGTGGCAAGGTCGGTGGCCGGGCCAAGGGCGGCAGCCCGGTGCTCCTGCTCAGCGTGGCCGGACGAAAGTCCGGGTTGCCGCACACGGTGCCCGTGGCGTATGTCGAGCGCGACGGCAGTTACTACCTCGCGGCAACCGCGGGAGGCCAGCCAAAGGAGCCGCAGTGGATCCGCAACCTGCGGGCCGCCTCGACCGCGACCATCGAGGTGGGACGCGACAAGAGAATGGTGTCGGTCGACGTCCTGCACGGAGGTGAATCGGACGCCGCATGGAGGGACGTCATCGTTGCGACCTACCCCTCCTTCGGCCCCTACGAAGCGAAGTCGGGTCGGAAGATCGCAGTGGCGCGCCTGACTCCCACCGCGTGAGCAAGCTGCGTTCGGATTTCGGTGGGCAGCCGAGCGCTATCCGCTGCCCGTGAGGCGGCTAGATGGGAGGCAGGGAGGTGGGACTCGGGCGGAGGGCCGCACGCTGATCCGTACGTTCATGCCAATGGGCGGAGTCTCGATTCACGGCTCGGTCAGGCTGCTGTGTCGCCCCGACGATGTGTGTTGCCTTCGGGTCACCGGAACAGGGCTGGGTGGCCAAGATGGCTGACGTGGTGGGAGTGCGAATTCTGGTCATCAGAGCGGCTTGCCCCGGCCCTCATGCGCGTCGCAGGCGGTGAGCCGGACCATCGCGTAGACGCGCCTGGCCGGGTTCTTGCAAGCCAAGTCCGAGCAGCGCCTGAACTCGGCGCGGTGCCATACGTCACCACCTCCAGCCTTCCTCCTGGTTGAGTCGTCGCACGACGAGAGGCGTGCGCAGCGTGCAATGGTGTCCCAGCGGGCGCGTGGGTGGGATGGCGCCGAGGCGCTCGCTGTCCCTGCGCCCTTGTCCGCGAACTGTTGGAGAACACCCCTATGACAGCCGTTCTGGAACGCCGGCCTCTCTACCGCAGACCATCGGAGGTCCTCCGGAGGGTCTTGTTCATCCTGCTCGAGTTCGCTCTGAAGGCCTACGGTGCGGCAGCCGCCGTGAGCGTCGCACTCAGTGACGCGGAGACCGTGCGTGGCAAGAGCTACGACGCGCTGAACGCGATACCGAACCTCGTGGAGCGCTATCGCCAGGCGAAGTACGTGGTGGACCATCGAGACCAAGTCCAAGGCGCCCTCGACTACGCCCATGAACACGCACCCGATCCCCAGCAGCTCGACGCGGCCGTACAGCGGAGCTCTGAGACGCTCGAGCGCGTCAGGACGACGTACAGCGAGGTCACCCGGGCACGGGACGCCTTCGTCAGCATCCGCCCGACGAACGTCCTGGAGAGCGTCCCGAGGGTGAAGGACCACGTTCAGGCGGCATGGGCAGCGAAGCCCTCCCTCGAGTCGATCGAGCACCTCGAGGACCAGGCGCAGAACGTGGGGACCCTCCTGAAGCAGCTGAACCTCCAGGATCCGACGGTCCGCAGGGTGTATGCCGACCTGCGCAGGGTCCTGGACAACTTCGCGAGCGACGAGATCGTGGCCACCCTCGCCGTCATGGGAGCCGCGTTCACGCTGGGGTACGTCCTCGGAATGACAGCCGGCTATTGGGGCCGCCGGGGCCGACCGGGTCTCATCGCTGGCACGCTCCAGAGATGGGGGACGCGTCACTTCCACGACTGGTACGTCCTGAACATGGAGTACGCCATGAGCTTGCCCCTGTATGCCGTCGCTCGCGAGCGCATCCAGCGCGACATCGTGGCCGACCCCCACAGGGCGCTCGACCGAGAGGCCCTCCAGGAGCTCGAGCGGTATTTCGAGCGCCGGCGCAGCGAGAAGCCGACCGCCTGATCCGGGTCAGACATGAGCGCGGCGGAGGATCAGGGAGCGCCTCGCCACCACTGACACCGTGATGCAGCAGCGCGCGGGCCGAGGCTTGATCCTGGCGCGACGGACGTCTACCGACCTGCCGCTGAACGCC
>CALCXF010000014.1 GCA_937907685.1 uncultured Nostocoides sp. | reverse complement strand
GCCGCCTTGTCCACCTTCTCGAGGACGGGCTTGGGGGCACCGTCGACGAGGTCCTTGGCCTCCTTGAGACCGAGGGAGGTGAGCGCACGGACCTCCTTGATGACGGCGATCTTCTTCTCGCCGGCAGCGGTGAGGATGACGTCGAACTCGTCCTGCTCCTCGGCCGGGGCGGCTTCGCCGCCACCAGCGGCGGGAGCGCCCGCAGGCGCGACCGCGACCGGAGCCGCGGCGGTGACCCCGAAGGTCTCCTCGAACTGCTTGACGAACTCGGAGAGCTCGAGAAGGGTCATCTCCTTGAAGGCGTCAAGGAGCTCGTCGGTGTTGAGCTTGGCCATGTCTGGCGTCCTTTCTTTCCTGCGGTATGCCGTGAGTGGCGTCTACGTGGTGAGCCGACCCGGGGCCGGCTCTCCCCGGCGCTAGGCGCTGGGGCCCGGGCCGCCACCCTCGGCGACGTCGGTGGCGTCGGCCGCGGGTGCGGCGTCGGCGGGGGTCTGGCTCTCGACCTTCGCCCGGAGCGCGTCGACCGTGCGTGCGGCCTGCGAGAGCGGAGCAGCGAAGAGGGAGACCGCCGTGCTGAGCGAGGCGTTCATGGCGCCGGCCAGCTTGGCGAGGAGGACCTCACGGGACTCGAGGTCCGCGAGGGTGGTGATCTCGGCGGCGCTGAGGCTCTTGCCCTCCAGCACACCGCCCTTGATCACCAGGTGGGGGTTTGCCTTGGCGAAGTCACGCAGTCCCTTGGCGGCCTCCACCGGGTCGCCCTCGACGAAGGCGATCGCGGTCGGCCCGACGAGCTGACCGTCGAACGCGGTCACCCCGGCATCCCTGGCGGCGAGCTGGGTCAGCGTGTTCTTGACCACGGCGTAGGTCGCGGTGCCTCGCAGGGAGCTGCGCAGGTCGGTGATCTGCTTCACCGTGAGCCCGCGGTACTCCGTGAGGACGGCCGCGTTCGAGCTCGTGAACTTCTCCGAGAGCTCGGCGATGGCCGCGGCCTTGTCTGCCCGAGACATGGGCGCCTCCTTCCGTCGTTGGACCGTCGGTGGAGGGCCCGGGAACGACAGCGAGCCCCGGCGCAGGGCACGGGGCTCGTCCGGCGGCGCGCGGTGTGGAACACACACGGCATACCGTGAACTCGTGGCCTGCGCTGGTCGCCCGCTCTCGGCGGAACCTTCGGTCTCGTGCGGGTGCACGCGACAACCGGCGGTCTTCGGTCGGGTGCAGCCTACGGCAGCCGGGGCGCCCCACCCAAATCCGCGACGCCCGACGTCAGCCTCCCTGCGGTCGCCCTCCCGGCGCCACGGCCGCGACGAAGGCGGCGTGGTCGGCGGCCACGAGGTCTGCGTAGCGCACGCCGAACCGGGCGAGGGCGGTGCCGAGGTCGGCACCGTCGCCGACGTGCTCGGACAGCGCGACCCGGTCCCCGGAGCGCGCGTGCGCCAGGGCCAGGATGTTGCCGCAGAGGCGGGCGTAGCTCCGCAGGACCTTCGGCCGGATCGCGCTGAGATCCATCGACGCCTTCATGTCCCGGGCCTGGCGGAAGTAGTAGTCGTGCCCGCGCGGCCCCGTGCACCAGCCGAGGAAGATGTCGCTCGTCGCCTGGGCGAGCCGCTGGCCCTGGACCACCCGCTCACCCTGGTGAGAGTAGGGACCGGGACCGACGTACGGCTCGAGCACCGACCGGCCGGCCTCCTTGACCTGAAGCACGAGGGGCCGCTCCTGACCCGGCTCGCGCAAGAGAACCACGAAGCAGCGGGTTCCCACGCTCCCCACCCCCACCACCTTGAGGGCCAGGTCCACGATCTCGTAGCGTTCCACGAGCCGGCGACGCTCATCCGGCAGCGACGCGACGTAGTCCGCGTGGCTCGCCCGGACACCTTCCCAGGCCAGGTCGAGCTCTTCGTTGTCGACGAGCTCTCGGGCCGGGACGAGGAACGGCGGATCGCTGCGCAACCGCAGCTGCCCGTCATGCGCCTCCGTGAAGCGCCGGACCGCCTTCTCCCCCGTCTGCCGTTGCGCCTCCCGGGCCATGGTGACCACGGAGCGGCGCACGCTGCCCTCCGTCGCGAGATCGAGCAGTCTCTCGAGCTCCACGCGGCGGTACCAGACCGATAGGGCGTCGGTGCTCGCCAGCTCGCCGAGCAGTCGGGCGTACTCGAGGACCGCCTCGCGCGCGCACCGCTGGCCGACCTCGTCTCCGAACTGCACCTCTCGGGCGGCCAGCACGAGGCTCGTCACGAGCCGCTTGATGTCCCACTCCCACGGTCCGGACAGGGTCTCGTCGAAGTCGTTGAGGTCGAACACCTGGCGACGCTCGGGCGTGGCGAAGGTGCCGAAGTTCGAGACGTGCGCGTCACCGCACGCCTGGACGAGCAGACCGCTGCGGGGGGTGGCCGCGAGGTCGGCCGCCATGAGCCCCGCGGTGGCGCGGAAGAACGTGAAGGGCGAGAGCGACATGCGTCGGTGCCGCTCGGGAACGAGGTGCTCGAGCCGGCCCACGTCGTCCCGCAGCACCGCCGCGACGGGGTCGCGCCCGGGAGGGAGAACGACGTCGGCGTGGTCGGTGTGGGCGACGGGAGCCATGGCTCAGACCGCCGCGTCCAGCTCCGCGACCTCGGCTGACCTGCGCCGGAGCAGCAGGCCGAGCGCGATGAAGACAGCACCCCAGACCACCGCGATGACGCCGAGGACGACGGCGACGGCCACTGCGCTCTCGCCCGGGTTGGCCACGAAGAGGGCGCCGAGCACGAGGTCGAGCAGGGCACCGAGGACGAGGAGCCACCTCGGGTTCGAGGTCGTCGTCGTGAAGGCACCCACGAGCTCGAAGAGACCCCGGACGAGGAGCCAGATGCCGAGGATCCAGGTGACCGCGGAGGCGGCCATGCTCGGCCGGGTGATCGCGAGGAGCGCCACGACGAGGGCCACGACCGCCATGAGGCCGAAGAGCACCCGCTGGTTCCGGCTGGCACCGGACGAGAACGCCTGGGCGGCCAGACCGATCCCGTCGACGAGGGCCCAGATGCCCCAGAGGACGACGAGCACGACGATGGTCGTGTCGGGCCAGGCGACGGCGATGACGCCGAAGACGACGGCGACCGCTCCTCGCACGAGGAGCATCTTCCAGGAAGCGATGAGGACGTCCTTCGGCACGGTGCTACCTCCGCGGTTCGTTGGGTGGGGCCGCGGGGGTGTCGCCGGCGGCGGGAGTGGTGTCCGGGTCGACCAGCGCGTCCGAGCTCTCCGCTGGCGCCCCGACGGGCTGTCGCACAGTCTCGGGTTCGGTGTCGTCCACCCCCGACAGGAGCGGGCCCAACCACCGAGCGTGGGGGTCCACGTCGACGAGGAGCGCCTTGACGAGGAGCGTCAGCGGGAGGGCCAGCAAGGCTCCGAGGGGCCCGAGGACCCAGGCCCAGAACACCAAGGAGAGGAACGTGAGGGTCGTCGTCAGCCCCAGGGCGTCTGCCTGGAACTTCGGCTGGATGATCGACTGGATCACGACGTTGATGACGGAGTAGAGCGCGATGACCGCGAGCATGAGGCTGGGACCGCCCTCCAGCAGCCCGATGATCGCGGGGGGGATGACGCCGATGACGAACCCGATGTTCGGGATGAAGTTGGTGACGAAGGCGAGCACACCCCACACGAAGGCACCCGGGATGCCGAGCAGGCTCAGCACCACCGCGTCGATGACCGCGACGATGAGCCCGAACACCGCGGACACCGTGAGGTAGACGCGCGTGCCCTTGGCGAAGGACGTCAGCGCGTCGACGACGCCCGGCCGCTCCAGGCGGGCGGCGAAGAGGCTGCGAGGGAAGCGACCGGCGTCGACGCCGATGAAGAGCACGAGGGTCGCGATGAACGCCACGCCCGCGAGCGCGTTGAAGACCCCGGAGGCCAGGTCGGTGAGCAGTCCGACGACCTTGCCGGGGTCGAGGGCGGCCACCGTGGCATCGACCTGCTCGGCGGGTAGACCCAGCCCCGAGAGCCAGCCGCCGGCGTCGTCGACGCGGTTGGCCATCTCCGGTGCGTACTCGGGGACCAGCTGGGCGAGCTGGGCGAACGACAGCACGACGGAGCCCACCAGCGCGACGATGATGAGGTACACGAGAAGGATCGTGACCACGGCCCCGAGCCAGATGGGCGCGCCCAGCCGTTCGACGCGCACCCTGACGGGGGAGACGAGGACGACGAGGATGATCCCGAGGAAGGTCGGGGCGATCAGCCAGGCGGTCTCCCTCATCCCGGCCACCGCCAGGGTCACACCCGCGAGACCGAGCAGGATGACCAGCGGGCGGGGGATCGTGGCCCGCAGGCGTGGGACGGGGTCGACCCCGCCCGCGCCGGTGGTCACGCTCACGCGCGGGTCCGCTCCTCGGTGTTCGTGAAGATGGCCCAGAGCACGACGACCTCGAGGGCGATGATGAGCATCGACCAGAACGGGTAGAAGGGGAGGAACATCAGCTGGGTCACCATGTTGAGGATGATGAGGACGATCGCCGCGTAGTCAGCCCACGGGGCACCGCGGAAGAGGAACACCGCGACAGCGACGAGGAAGGCCCCGAGGAGGAGGTGGACCCATCCCCACCCGGTGAGGTCGAGGACGAGCGAGCCCCGCTCGCCGCCGGCGAGGAAGACCTCGTCCTCAGCGATGGCCGCCAGACCCTGGATGATGTTGGCCGCCCCCACGACGCCCATGACGGCGGCGGCGAAGCCGATCCACCCGACACCGGGCCGGTAGCCCTTCTCTGCACGTGCCGACGCCATGGTCGACTCCTGTCCCTCGAACGTCCGGGCGCCGGACGGCATCCGGTCCGTGTGGAGCCTAGCGAGGGTGGACCCCGGCCGTCTCATCTTCTCGGTGTGGCGCGGTGGCAACACCGTCGCTCGGCAGGCGCCCGGACATGCGAGGAGCCCGCCGGCCAACGGACCGGCGGGCTCCTCGCGAGCGCCCGGTCAGGCGTCGGCGGTCTCCTCGGTGAGGTTGCGCGTGCGGGTGTAGTCGAGGGGGATGCCGGGGCCCATCGTCGTGGCCAGCGTGGCCTTGGTGATGTACCGGCCCTTGGAGGCGGCGGGCTTGAGCCGGAGCACCTCCTCGAGGGCGGCGGCGTAGTTCTCCACCAGCGCCTTCTCGTCGAAGGACACCTTGCCGATGATGAAGTGGAGGTTCGCGTGCTTGTCGACGCGGAACTCGATCTTGCCGCCCTTGATGTCGGTGACGGCCTTGGCGACG
>CALCXF010000013.1 GCA_937907685.1 uncultured Nostocoides sp. | reverse complement strand
CATCCGTGCCGAGACGCGGAAGGTGAACCAATGCGCCAGCGCCAAGCCGATCGTGATCCCCCAGATGAGTCCGACCACGTTGGTCCGCGCCACGACACCCTCTGGAACCACGATCAGCGAAGCCATCAGACAATCGCCAGATTGAGGGCCATGGTCAAGCCTTCCTTGCGGAGTGCCCACCCGTGCGCACCCATACCCAACAACGGGGCTGCACCGTCGCCGGCCATGGACCATCGGCGGCTGGGTCACAACGCGAGCTCGTGATCGAGCGGTTTCCCGCTGTCGCGTGTGATGCCATCCGCTCACTTCGACACAGCGGGCGACCATCCAGCCGCTGGCATCGAGCGGGGTGCGGTCGACGCGAGGTCTGACGAACCATGATCGCGTTCGCCCTCAAGCTCCGGCCAGAAGTGCGCACGCAGCAGGCGCGCACGGACGCGGTCAGCATGTCGTGTCATACCGCTGGATTCGCGCTGCGCACAGCGGGTAGCACCAGACCAGTGCCTCACGGAAGGAGGGCCGGGTGTCGAAGGATCTCAGCAACAGCGCCAATCGCAAGAAGCTCAAGAAGTCGTCCTTCGCCTTGCCGGAGCAGGAGAAGTACCCGATTCCTGATATCGAGCACGCGCGGAACGCCTTGGCCAGGGTGGCTCAACATGGGTCGAAGGCCGAGCAGAAGAAGGTCAGGGCGGCGGTCGAGAAGAAGTATCCGAACCTGAAGAAGGACGACTGACCACAAAGACCGCTGAGCCGGCGCCGCCGGTTCGCTCCGATGGGCGTCGATGTCGTGGGCGACGTCGCGGTGACCATGTTTGCCCGCCGAGGGGTCGGCTGCTCATGGTCTGACACGCACGCCTTGAGCAAGCGAGACGGTGAATGGCGCGTACTGGGCGGCGGCAGCGGCACTGCAGGTAAGGATCTACTGGCTGACCGGCCTGCGCTGCTGTCGTCGTATCTGGCGGACGTGCCCGATGCCTTGACCGGAATCGATCCTCGACTCGTGACTCTCGAAGGTGGTGGCGGTGTTCGCGACAGCCGAGGCGCAGTCGATTGGTTGCCGGGGAGCACGCGCTGGATCAGCTATGTCGTCCTCCGGGTGAGTGCGCAGGTGGCATCGCTGGAAACCGACGGACGGACACTGGTGGTGCCCTGGCATGGCCGAGTGGTGATCGCCTCCATCACGGCACGCCCATGACCCGACATGGTCCGTGACGCTCGAGGCCGGGTGCTCGGCGAAGTACGCCCGCACCTGCCGCGGGTCTGAGCCGCCCCGCGACGGCACCACCAGACATTGGGAAGCGATGTCGACTTCGGAGGTGGACAACCCGGATGGCGGCGGAGAGACGCATACCCACGCATGCCCACGGACTCAGCGCCAGTGTCCTCTGGCATTGCCTTGGTGTTCAAGCACAGACCGGCACGAGTTCCCGTTCGGGAAGGTAGGCGAGCCACTCCCTCTCGGTCAGGGCTCGCCCGGCGATCCGGCACGCCGCCTCGACGGCAGTCTCGGGCCTCGGGTCCCAGATCGACACCTTGCCGTCGAGCGAGGCGAGGAGCACGTCGGAGGAGCCTTCCGCGAAGCCTGCGGTGCTTCCGCCCTCAGCGGGCACCGAGCCGAGGTTCTCGCGCCGGTGGGCGTGCCAGAGCCCGACCCGGTCTGAGCCGGAGATGGTGAACCTGGTGCCGTCGGACGAGAACTGGATGACGCTGGCACCAGCTATCTGGGGTCCGGAGAACCTGTCCGTCGTCGCCAGCCTGTCGGGGTCCAGGAAGGCCACCGTGCCATGGCTGCCGTTGTGGTCGCGGTTGGTGCCCGCCACGATGACAGCCTTCTCGTCGGGCGACCAGGCCCACGAGAAGTCGTCGAGTCCCGTCCCCACGGTTCGGGTGACCCGTCCGGCCTGGAGGTCCAGCAGCCGCAGCCTGCGGTCCAGCCGGACGATTGCCCGCGTGCCGTCGCCATTGGCGGCAAGGCCATGGGTGGGCGTGCCCGCCTCAGCCCGGACCGGCTCGCCGACGACCTGCAGCGTGGAGACGTCGACCGCGTAGACCCAGCCCGGGCGCGTGTGCACCACCAGCCGGGTGTTGTCGCCGCTGAACGCCACGCTGTTCACGACCCCAAAGCGGTCCGGGACCCGGTGCCGGCCCGCCCTCTGTCCGGTCGCGCCGTCCCACAGGTCGACCCACTGGTCGTCCTGGGCGCTGGCCACCATCCGGCCGTCCGGTCGCCAGACCATGTCCCAGTAGTAGGTCTTGCTCGCGCGGGGCGCGGACGGCGGGATGCGGGTGCCGGACCTGAGGTCGAGGAGCTGGACGGTGTACGCCTCAGGACCGTCCCACGGCGAGACGAAATTCGCCACCTTCCGCCCGTCGGGAGAGATCTTGGTGCCCTCGATGTCTGCCGAGTCGGGCTGCGGTTGCACGGGCACCGAGCGCACGAAGCGACGGTCGCCGACGAGGTCCCACACGAGCAACCTGTCACCCGCCTCGTAGTCCAGCGGACTCCTCCCCCCGGCGCTGTAGAGGGTCCGCCCGTCCGGGCTGAAGCCGATGTCGTTGGGACTGGACCCCAGCCCGTCAAGACGGATGCCGGCCGGGCCAGGCTCGGCGAGCGTCCGCACGACCAGAATGCCATCGACGGAGTAGCCCAGACGGTCGCCCTTGGGCGAGAACGACATTGGCTCGCCGACGGTCCCGTCCTCCTCGATCACCGACTGCACCGTGAGTCGATCTGGATCAAGCATCACGATCTGTCGCCCGCGGGCTGCGGCCAGGGTCGAGCCATCCGGACTGAGGGCGCTGTCAACAGCGGGCTGGGACCTGTCCACGCGACCCGCAGTCACATCGAGGGTGTGGACCATGTCGTCCGCCCCGGCATAGAGCGTCGTGCCCTTGCTGCCGACGGCGAGCCGGCCGACGCGGAACGGGACGGTGAACGCGGCAGTCGGCTGCGCGAGGTCGCCGGTGTCCCAGACCCTGATCCAGGTCTCCTGGTCCAGCTGGTTGGGGTGCTCGAAGCCGGCCGCCAGCCAGCGACCGTTGGTGCTGAAGGCGAACGCCTCCTGCACCACGCGACCCTGGGGCATGCCGCCCAGCTGGGTGGGGGCGGTGGCCGCGGTCTGGGGGTCGAGCATCCGCAGAGGGAGCGGGTCGACCCGCCGCTCGCCGGTGGACGTCGTCACGTTCACTGACGCGGCGAGCTGTGTTCCGTTGGGGTTGAACCGCACGTCACGGGTGGGGATCTCGTCGTTGCGAGCGACCTCCTTCCGGGTCTGGGCGTCGAAGAGGGTCACGCCGGTCTCCCACTCCGTCATCGCAACGGCACGCCCGTCGGCGCGCAGCGACATCATCATGGCGGCGGTGGGGTTGCCGATGCCGATGAGCTCCGGCGCGCGGTCGAGCACGGCGCCGAGGTTGTTCCGCGTGTCGGGAGAGTCGTCGAGCGTGGCCCCTGCCGCGGCGAGGAGCAGCGCAAGATCCTGATCGGAGGTACGCAGGGCCTCTGCCCCCAGCCGGCGGGCGTCAGCCTCGACCGACTGCTGATCGGCGCGGTCCGCGGCGGTCTCGGCCACGGCTCCCGCGACGATCGCCACCGCCAGGAGCACGGCCACGGCGGCGAGGCCGGCCCTCAGCCGTTGGTTGGAGCGCCGTTCGCGGCGGACCTGCTCCTCGGTGGCTCGAGCCTCGGCCTCGGCGAGCGCCGCCGACTCGTCGAGGAAGTCACGCTCGGTCGGGGTGAGGGTGGGCGTGCTTCGGGTGCGCCACTGCTCCGCCTTGGCCTGGCGGACCCCGCGGTAGAGCTCACCGGTCGGCCGGCCGAGCTCCTCCCAGCTGTCGGCCGCGACGGCGAGGTGCCGCATGATCCTCAGGCCTTCGACGTCGTCGTCGAGCCAGGACCGCAGGCGTGGCCACGCCACGGCCAAGGCCTCGTGCGCGATCTCCACGGTGTCGCCGTCGCTGCTGAGCAGCCGCGCCCTGACGAGGCTCTCGATGACCGCCTCGTGCTCCTCGTCGGCGGCCACCGAGCGTCGCGGGGCACGGGTGCGCACCGGGTCGCCGGAGTCACTGGGCACGACGAGGCGGAGCATGAGGTCACGCAGCATGTCCTGCTGGCGGTCCGTCATCCCCCTGAACACGGTCTCGGCCGACTGGGACACCGCCTCCTGGATGCCGCCGGTGGCCGTGTAACCGGCCACTGTCAGGGTGTTCCCCTCGCGCCTGGTCCAGGTCTGCCGCAGCACATGGGACAGCAGGGGCAGGGCCCCGGGGGCTCCCTCGACCTCGCGGACGAGCAGGTCGACCAGACCCGGCTCCAGCCGGAGGCCCGCCTGCTCGGCCGGCCCCTCGATCGCGCGACGCAGCGCCTCGGTGTCCATCGGCCCCAGGAGGTGGAGGCCGCGCTCGACCAGGTGCGCGAAGGCCGGGAACCTCGACACCTCGCCGAGACGGTCGGCCCGCAGCGTCAGGATCAGCAGACCACGGCCGGCGACCTCCGCGAGCGCGGCCAAGAAGGACGCTCGCTCGACGGCATCGATGTCGGACGCCAGCACCTCCTCGCACTGGTCGACGACAAGCACGTCACCCTTGCGTTGACGCATGCCGTCCAGGACGTCCATCGGATGCCGTCCCGGCGTCATGACCCGCACGCGGCGCCCGTCCCGTTCCAGCGCTGCCGCGACGCCCGCCCGCGCGAGCGACGACTTGCCGCTCCCCGACGCCCCGACGATGGCAAGGGCGCCGTCAGCGTCGAGGTGGCCCAGGCAGACCTCGATGTCGGACTCGCGCCCGAAGAACGACCCGGCGTCGCGGATGTCATAGGCCACCAACCCGGGGTAGGGACAGACGGCGCTCCGCTGGGGGAGGGCGGCCTGCACGGCGAGGGAGGGGTCCTGGCGAAGGATCGCCTGCTCGAGAGAGGACAGGCCAGGGCCTGGGTCCAGCCCCAGCTCGTTGACCATGACGGCGCGGGCGCGGTGCAGGGTGTCGAGCGCCTCGCGCTGGCGCCCGTCCTGGTACTGCGCCAGCGCCAGCAGCCCCCACCTGCGCTCACGGAACGGCGCCTCCTGGACGAGACGCATGGCGGGCCCGAGCACCACCTGGTGGCGCCCCGAGCGGAGGAGCGCCTCGAGCTGCAGCTCCTCTGCGTCGCGGTGCAGCTCGACCAGGCGCTCGAGCTCGATGCGCCCGGGCGCCCACCCGTTGAGCTCGGTGAAGGGCTCGCCCCGCCACAGGTCCAGGGCCTCCCGCAGGAGGTACACAGCCCGCTCGGGTTCGCCGAGCGTGAGCAGCTCGCGGGCCCGGCCGACGAGCCGCTCGAACCGCAGGTGGTCGACATGGTCGACGTGCACCCGCAGCCGGTAGCCGCGCTCGGCGGTCTCGATGACATCGCCACCGAGGGTCTTGCGCAGGCGCGAGACACACCCCTGCACGACCTTCGGCCACGAAGGCGGCGGTGTCTCACCCCAGATCGCCTCGGCAAGCGACTCGGCGCGGACCACCGTGCCCGGCTGGACCGCCAGAGCCTCGAGTACGACGCGGTCCCGCAAGCCGAGAGTCGAGGCTCTTCCCCCGACTTCGAGCGGTCCCAGAACCGCGATACCCATATGCCGAATGTCGACCCTTGAGTCCCGCCCGTCAAGAAGCGCGATACCCGCGTGATACCGGCGCAGCACCGCAGTGGCACCAACTGGTGTCACAACGGGATGGAGCCCAGCCCGTGCCGGGCCGCACCAGACAACCCAAAGGATTCATCATGTCGAAGTCACAGCACGACCTCAGCCACACCACTACCCGAATCGCAGGTCCTTCGCTCCGTGCCAAACGCCGTCGATCTGTCGCGGCAAGCATGGTGGCAGTCGGTGCCCTCCTGGGCACGCTCGGCATCTCCAGCGCGTCGGCCGCACTGCCAGTGGTCAGCGACGCCAGCGAAGTGATCCACTGGAACCAGGTCGCGGCGACGACGCTGGCCGCGCTTCCGGGCCCGAACGGCGGTGCCCCCCCTGCGCTCGCAATCAACATGGGGATGGTGCAAGGAGCCGTGTACGACGCGGTCAACGCGATCGGGTCGAAGCAGCATCGTCCTTACCTGATGCTCGACACGCGCACCGGTGCGAAGGCGTCCACGGACGCCGCCGTTGCAACGGCCGCTTACGAAGTGCTCTCACAGCTCGTCCTCGCGGCACCGGAGCGGGCGCCATTTCCGGGCCGCGCCGCACTCCTGAACACCCTTTCCTCGGCGTACGACACCTCCCTCGACTCGATCGACGATGACGCGACCAAGAAGCAGGGCATCGCGGTGGGACGCGCCGCCGCGGAAGCAATGATCGTCGCGAGACAGGACGACGGGCGGTTCGGGCCGTCTGCGTGGGTGCCGAACGACGAGCCCGGCCACTGGCGGCCGCTCCTCTCCGCAGCCGGCGTGCCGGTTCTCGACCCGACCCCCTGGGTCGGCAACGTGAGGCCGTTCCTCATCCACAGCCCCTCGCAGTTCCGTTCGGCGCCCCCGCCCGCGCTCGACAGCCAGCAGTGGGCGACTGAGTTCAACGAAGTCAAGAGCCTGGGCAGAGCCACCGGCTCGACCCGGACCGATGACCAGACGTACAGGGCCAAGTGGTGGCAGAGCGCACCGGTCCTGAGCTGGAACGAAGTCGCCCGGCAGCTCATCGCACGCCACGAGCTCGACGCCCCCGACAGTGCGAGACTCCTTGCCCTGCAGAACCTGAGCAGTGCAGACGCGGCGATCAACTGCTGGAACGACAAGTTCCACTTCGACTTCTGGCGGCCGTGGAACGCGATCACGCGAGCGTCAGAAGACGGCAACCCTGCCACGGACCCCGACGCGACCTGGACGGCGCTGCTCACCGCGCCGTATCCGGAGTGGACCTCGGGACACAACTGCCTCGACGGGGCACACACCACGGTGCTGCGGATGTTCTTCGGCGACGACCCGGAGGGTGGTCCTTTCCAGATCACGAGCACGTTCGTGAACCCGGGAGGACCTGCTGTGCGCACGTTCGACACGTTCTCGGAGCCGCTGGCCGAGCTCATCGAGGCACGTATCTGGGCCGGTCTGCACTACCGCGGCGGAGACGTCGCCGGCCAGGTCCTCGGCCGCAACGTCGCGAACTTCGGGGCCGCGAACTACTTCCAGCCGGTCGGCAACTGATCACTGACAAGCCAGCCCTCTCGTGAAGACGGCCCGCTCATTGCGGGCCGTCTCCACGGATCGGTGCTCTTGAAGGGGAGCACAGCGCAGCGCGAGAACCGATCAGCGGTTCTGGTAGATCCGAGCCCGGACCAACCACGCGAGGTCGAGCCGGGACGAGCTAGTAGCGGCGCAGTCGCGGCGGCGGGGGCAAGGCTCCAGACGACGGACACGGATGCTGTGGGCCATGCCCAGAGTTTCTCGTCGTCCAACTCAGCCACTCATTGGAAGCGGGTGGCCGCATTCGAAGCGGTGAAGCCCCGTTTGGCGTCACGTCATTCACGGCGATGTTTCGGACGTGCTCACCGACTCAACGCGATCATCGCTCCGGCCGCTCACCGCCCTCGAGCACAGCGAGGTCGCGCACGGCATACCGGTGGTGCTCCACCTCTTCCCCCAGCACCACCTTGAGGCAGCGCCGGACGACGTACTTCTGGTCGGGATACGGCTCCGCCGGCTTGCGACCGCAGGTGCGATCGAGCTCGGCCTCGGTGAGCCCTTCGACGACGCGACGCATGGTGGCCATTCGACGCTGGCGCGGCGCCAGCACCTCGTCGAGGGTCGGGGTGGCGTCGAGGGTGAGCCCGAGCTGTGCCGCTTGGTCAGCCGGCATCCCACCGGACGGGAACCCCCACGGGTGGTACGGCGCGTCCTCCTCGAGCACGGCATTGCCCAACCAGGCATCGCTGGCGAACAGCAGATGTCGTTGTGTCTCCACAAAGGACCATTCGCCATCGACCCGCTCGTGGAGCTTGCCCTCGGGCAAGCGCCTTGCGCGCTCGAGCGTCGCCGCCCACAGCGTCTCGATGGCGTCCCAGGTGGTTCGGTAGTCGTCGGGGGACGCAGCTTCCCGGGCCAACCGGCGCAGGGGGTGCTGACGGTCGAGCTCGGCCTCGACGTACGTGGTCACGTCGACGTCGTTGACGACGACACGCTTGAAGTCACCGCCGAGGTACACCGTGCTGCCGTAGCAGTCGACGACCTTCAGACCGCTGACCTCACAGTCGCGGATTTCCAGGCCGGCAAGGTCGCACAGGTGGATGCGGGCGCCGCGGAACTGGTCGGACTGTACGTATTCAGCAGTCATCGAGGCAGTCTGGCGGAACGGTTGGGTTGACGCCACCGACCGGTGCTGGACCAGGGGCGCCACACGGCGACGCCGAAGGCCACCCACCCGTCGATGTCCTCCACAGGCCTCCGACTCACCACCACATCCAGAAGCCCAGACCGTGGGCCAGGTGAGGATGCCTGCGCGTGGGGAGCCACGTGGATCCTCCTCTGCTCACCGTGCAGGCGCGATAGCAGTCCCAAGCTTTCAACTGACGGATCGGCCGGTGGGGCGATGATGAGGTCGTGGCTATCGAGATCGAGGCAGGAGAGGGCGACCGCGACCTGGCGGAACGCCTCGACACCGAGATCTACGCCCACAATGCTGAGACGACCGGGTTGCGGGACGGCCGGCTGTTGACCCTGAAGGCGACCAACGATGGGATGTTGGTGGCCGGGCTGTCCGGATGGACCTGGGGCGCATGCGGGTTCGTCGACGCCCTCTGGGTCGAGGCGGGTTTCAGGGAGCGCGGGCTTGGGACGTCGCTGATGGATGCCGCCGAGCGGGAGATGGTCCTACGAAGGTGCCGTCAGGTCGTCCTTCTGACCCACTCGTTCCAAGCCCCGGAGTTCTACCGGCGGCGAGGCTATACGCGAGTCGCGGACGTCCCGGACTACCCAGCGGGTCACGCGTGGTTGCTCTTCACAAAGCCCCTATAAGCACCGAAGCGCTCGACGACCACGCCCGCCTCGCGGCGCTGTGCCTCAGGGCGA
>CALCXF010000012.1 GCA_937907685.1 uncultured Nostocoides sp. | reverse complement strand
ACCCAACCTTCCGGCACGGGACCTTGCGGCGACGCCGGCGTTCTACGTGCGGCTGGGGCTCGCCGGGGACGATTCACTACTGCGCCCCATGCCTAATCCGCGCTCGCCCGGACCTTCCGGGCGGCAGCCCGAGGACGACTCTCGGGCGAGAGCGTGTCGGTCGGCTGACGGCATACGACTCAGGGCTCGTCTCGGTGCGTGTCCTCGCCACGCAGAGTGGAGCACTAGGCCGACGCCCCCGCGTCGATGTTGAGCACGATCAGAGGGCTGTGCCGAAGCATGTCCGTCACATCCGTGCGACCCCAGCGCTTCGCAGCCGCCTCGATGAGCGGCCGCCGTTCGTCCGGGTCCGTGACGACTCGCGCCGTCGCCGGCACGTCGGCGGTCACCGACTGCTTCAGGTGAACAACGACGTGCGGGTCGGCGGCGATGTTGTAGATCCAGTCGCGCGTCCGGCCAACCCGCGGCATCCCGGAGATGAACAGTTGGCCCTCCTGGCTGTGGAGGAAGATCTCGATCCGTCGCAGCTGGCCGGTCCGACGGCCCTTCGTCGTCAGGTCGATGATCTGACTGTGGTTCAAGGCGGCTCGAACGGCACCACTCAAAGGATCTGCAGCGTCCACATCGCGATCCTCTCGACTCATGCGTCCCAGGGCCGCCCTGCACGGACAGCCTCAGTCTGTCTCGCCATGTGAACAAGTGCTCGGTGGGCGTTAGTCCCCACGTGCAAGGACAGGCTCGCGCGTGCCGGTCGGGGATTTGCTGAGTGCACGGGGAGAACGGTCCAGTCCCGCCCGAGGTTGTCAGCCCTCGCGAGGCCTGCTCTCATGAGAGCCGTCGAGGACCACGTCCGACGCGGCCTTGAGGACTGCGGGCCTCGAGTCAGTGATCGCAACGTATGGATCCGTCTGAACAACCGAGCATCGGCGGGGTCAGCAGGTCGTCAGCCGATGGCATGAACGGTGCATCCTCCCCTCGATCGCAGTCTGTCGGCATCGCGCCGGGCCGGCATCACACGGGCGGTTCAGGCACTGCCGCGCGTTGATTCGCTGCGGCCACGCGTTCCACGGTGTCGGGATGGGTGGCGAACAGGAGGTACTCGATCCGAGGTGGCTGGACATCGGCGATGTTGACCTCGGCCAGGCGCCGCTCCATCGCCGCGATCCCCTTCGGGTCCCCGGTCAGGTCGAGCGCATGCTGGTCGGCGCGGGCCTCGACCCGACGGGACGCAAGGTTCTGTACCGGACCGGTGACCACGCCGGCCAGCGTGAACACGGCGAGCACCAACCCCATCGCCCTCGGCGAGCCGATGGCGTCCACCCCGGCCCGGCCGAGCAGGGCATCCCACTCACCCACCAGGTAGAGCGCCACGACCGCGGCCGCGGCGCCGATCGCCCCCAGCAGTGCGCCCACTTCGACGTCGCGATCCTTCGCGTGTCCCACTTCGTGCGCGACCACACCGCGCACCTCACCGGGAGTGGCCTCGCGCAGCAAGGTGTCGTAGACAACGATCCTGCGGGTGACCCCCAGGCCTGAGACGTAGGCGTTGAGGCCTGTTGTGCGGCGCGACGCGTCCGCGACCAGCACATCGCGCACCGGTATCCCGTCCCGAGATGCCATCCTCACCAACTCGTCACGAAGGGGCCCGGCCGGCATCGAGGTGAACTTGTTGAACACCGGCTCGACCAGCACCGGGAAGACGAAGGACAGCAGGACCAGCAGGGCTGCGGCAGCCACCGCACCGAAGGCCCACCACCACTCTGGCGCGAAGTGGGTCAGCGTGTAGAACCCGGCGAGGACCACCGCGCCGGTCACCGCAGCCACCGCGCAGCTCTTGAGCAGGTCCACCGCCCATCCGCCCCAGTTCTGGGTGGAGAGCCCGTAGTCCCGCAGCACGGTGTGGCGCCACGCCCCGAACGGCAGTGACACCAACACCAGCAGCATGAGGATGACCATGCCGCCCAGCAGCGCCTCGGCCAGCCAGTGCCCTCCGAACGGCTGGGCCACCCAGGCGACGACCTGAGCACCGGCTGGGGTGAACCCGAGCAGCACGGGCACCAGCAGTCCGGACAGCAGGCCACCGTAGGTACTGGGGCGCAGCGCGGCGTGCAGCGCCCGACCTCTCGCGACCATGTCGGCCGGCAGGTCACGGAGCGCCGATGCCCGCTCCGCAGGGTTCGGCCTGGGCACCCTCCAGGGCACGAGCGAGGCCGCCGCGACAGCCAGCGTGAGGCCGAGCGCGACCAGCGTCACCAGAGCCCACGCTCTCGAGGTCATGCTGTCCGCTCCCCTCACCCGTCGCCGGCATTGCGGGCTCAGCCGCTCATGGGCCGTTGCCACACGACCTCCGGGAGCAATGCCCACCATTCCATCGAGAGGGGCCCCGAAACGTTCGTGGCTCGCGTACAGGCTACGTGCACCCACTAGGTGTTGGGCGGATTCGCCTGCCGCACATCCATACTGTCGCAGTCCGAGGGTGAACGCTGGGGACGGACCACTGCGCGGGTAGCCATGGACGACGCACTTCGCATACGTCTCGGCGGCACCCGGTCCGGTGGCTCGTTGTGTTGCCCTGCCCGTGGCTGCGTGCCGTACTCGAGCCCGCCCTGGGCTGGCAGTGGGTGAGGAGGTCGCCTCGGCTCGACCGAGGTCATTCGAGCCATGCATCTCCCGCGGGGCCCGGTCCTGAGCGGCGGTGGGTCTCGCTGGTCCGAGGCCGCCGCCGCGCAAGATGACGGCAACTGAGGAAAAGAACTTCGATACTTGATGTCGAAGACCCTGACGGCCGTTCGACGTACGTGCACGAAGCAACTCCCCGTCAACCAGTAGGAGTGATCAAGATGCCGCGTTTCATGGGATTCGTGAGGATGGAAGAGGGCGTCGGCACGCCGCCACAGGCGCTGTTCGATGCGATGGACGCCCACATCGGCGAGCGGGCCGCCAAGGGTGTGTTCCTCGACGGAGGCGGTCTGTACGGAACCGAGGATGCCGTGAACTTCGTGGTCCGTCAGGGCGAGATCAGCCGGGTCGACGGACCGTACGCCGAGGCCAAGGAGGTCGTCGGCGGCTGGTCGATCCTGCAGTACGACAGCCTGGAGGAAGCCGTGGCCGACCAGCAGGAGTTCGCCGAGCTCCATGCGAAGCACTGGCCCGAGGTCACGGTGATCTCGACCCTTCGCCAGATCTCCACCGGCCCGGACGCCCCAGGCGACTGACGGGGTGTCACTACGCTGGCAGTGTGCCGGCAGAGACCCCTGCGGATGACTGGAACGAGGCCATCGTCGCGGCGTGGCGGGCCGAGTCGGCCCGCCTCGTCGGCGCTCTCACACGGATGACCCGTGACCTGGAGCTCGCTGAGGACCTGGCGCAGGACGCGCTCGTGGCCGCGCTGGAGCAATGGCCGACGACCGGCGTCCCGGAGAACCCGATCGCGTGGCTGATGACCACCGCAAAGCGGCGCGGCATCGACCACTTCAGGCGCGCCGACACCCTTCGCCGCAAGACCGCGGAGCTCGAACATGCCCGCGGCGGAGAGGAGACGGCGATGCCCGACCTCGAGGGCCAGGTCGACTACATCGAGGACGACGTCCTGCGACTCATCTTCCTGTCCTGCCATCCCGCCCTGACGGCCGATTCCCGTGCCGCGCTGACGCTGCGGCTGGTCGGCGGACTCACCACCGCCGAGATCGCCCGTGGGTTCCTCGTCACCGAGTCGTCCATGGGACAGCGCATCTCGCGAGCGAAGAAGACGCTCTCCGTGGTTCACGCTGAGTTCGAGCTTCCGACAGGGCTGGAGCGGACCCGTCGTATCGACGACGTGATGGCCGTGATCTACCTGATCTTCAACGAGGGCTATACCGCCACCACTGGCCAGGACTGGATGCGCCCTGACCTGGCCAACGAGGCGATGAGGCTCGCACGGATGCTGGTCCCTTTCGCTCCGAACGAGGTGGAGGTGCTTGGCCTCCAGGCGCTCCTGGAGATTCAGGGCTCGAGGATGGCGGCCCGGCTCGACGAGCACGGAGTGCCGGTCCTGCTGGAGGCGCAAGACCGGAACCGATGGGACAAGAGGCTGGTCCGCCGTGGGCTGGACGCGCTGCGAGAGGCGGAGCTGCTCGCCGCGCGCGGCAAGCCGGTCGGGAAGTACTTCCTGCAGGCGTCGATCGCCGCCCAGCACGCCCGCGCCGAGCGTGCCGAGGACACGAACTGGCGCCGGATCGCGGCGTTGTATGACGTCTTGGCCGAAGTCGCGCCGGGACCGGTCGTCGAGGTGAACCGGGCGGTCGCACACGGGCGTGCGTTCGGCCCGGATGCGGGACTCGCCGTGCTGGCAGAACTGGACGCAGGTGACCTCGGCGACTCGCCGCTCCTGCCAAGTGTGCGCGCAGACCTGCTCGAACGAGCCGGGCTGAACGCGCCCGCAGGCGAGGCGTTCACCGAGGCGGCTGCGCGAACCACCAACGAGAGTGAGCGTGCAGTCCTGCAACGTCGCGCCAAGGAGAACCTGACGCTCGGGGCGACCTGAGGCGTATGCCGGTCGAACCACTCGGCGACGTGACGCACCGGACGTCAGCGCTCGGGCGATGTCCCGTCGAGCTGTCGCGGGGCCGCCACGCGACAAGCGCAACCGTTCCCGAGTGACTGCTCCAGTGCTCCACTTCTCGACGGGTCGCGAGCGTGGATGCTGAGGCTTGACAAGATTTGTTGTCAAAGGCACGATGGCGGCATGCAGGACGTCGAGGTCATCGAGAACGTGGCGGCCGCCGCCGCCGCCCTGGATCCGGTTCGGTCCCGGCTGCTCGGCGAACTGGCCGTCCCGGCCTCCGCCGCCGGACTCGCTGAACGGCTCGGCATCGCACGGCAGAAGGTCAACTACCACCTCAAGGCGCTCGAGGCCCACGGCTTGGTGACGCTGTCTGAGGAGCGCCGGCACGGGGGAATCACCGAGCGGGTGCTGGAGGCGTCGGCGGTGTCGTACGTCGTGTCTCCCGCTGCCCTCAGCGCGTCCGCGGCCGACCCGGACGCCAACGCCGATCACCTGTCGGCGGGCTACCTCGTCGCGCTGGCCGGCCGTCTGGTGCGCGAGGTCG
>CALCXF010000011.1 GCA_937907685.1 uncultured Nostocoides sp. | reverse complement strand
AGCGGATGCCGCCCGGCGCGGGGTGTCGAGGGCGCGGTGGGGCGCGCGTTCGGCACCTGTGCTAGCGGATGCCGCCCGGCGCGGGGTGTCGAGGGCGCGGTGGGGCGCGCGTTCGGCATCCCACAGGGGTCGCCCGCCCGCGCGGGACCGGGGAATGCCGTATCCGCCTCCACCGTTTAGGCCACGTGCGCCACCTCTGGCACACTTGACCGCTGGACCGGTTCACGGCACGCGACGCGTTTCCTGAGCGCCTCCCTCACGAGGGGCGCAGGCGGGGCGCCAAGGGTTTGCAGCACGGTGCTGAGCCCGCCGACCCGGACACATCCAAGGAGAACTCGTGAAGAAGGACATCCACCCCGACTACGTGGAGACCACGGTCACCTGCACCTGTGGCGCCACGTTCACCACGCGCAGCACCGCGAAGAACGGCGTCATCCACGCCGACGTGTGCTCCAACTGCCACCCGTTCTACACGGGAAAGCAGAAGATCCTCGACACCGGTGGCCGCGTGGCCCGCTTCGAGGCCCGTTACGGCAAGAAGGCCGCCAAGTAGCTTCGTCGACGCGCCGGTCCGCCCTCGGGGTGGGCCGGCGCGTCGCGTTTCCACCGCGCCCGGGCGTCGCGTCACCCGACGCCCGACCGCCCAACGACCGGCCGCCCGACCGACCGAGCGCCCGACCCGATGCATCGCCAGGAGGCCCCCGTGCTCGACTCCGCCGAGGCGATCGTCGCTGAGCACGCCGAGCTCGAGCGCCGGATGGCCGACCCGGTGGTTGCCTCCGACCCGGACCGCGCACGTGAGGTGGCCAAGCGGTATGCCGCGCTCGGCCCCACCGTGGCCGCCCACCACGCGTGGGTGCGGGCCCTCGAGGACCTCGGTGCCGCGCGCGAGCTGGCCCTCGAGGAGCCGGCCTTCGCCGAAGAGCTCCCGGCACTCGAAGCCACGGTGACCGCGGCCGAGGACCGGCTCCGTCGGCTGCTCATCCCTCGCGACCCGGACGACGACCGCGACGTCATCCTCGAGGTCAAGGCGGGCGAGGGTGGTGAGGAGTCGGCCCTGTTCGCGGGGGACCTCCTGCGGATGTACCTCCGCCATGCGGAGCGGCGTGGCTGGCGTACCGACGTCCTCGACGCCACGGAGTCGGACCTCGGGGGCTACAAGGACGCCCGCGTCTCGATCAAGGCCCGCGGCAACCCTCAGCCGGGCGATGCCCCGTGGGCGCGCCTGAAGTTCGAGGGTGGCGTGCACCGCGTCCAGCGCGTGCCGGTGACCGAGAGCCAGGGGAGGATCCACACGAGTGCCGCGGGGGTGTGGGTGATGCCCGAGGCCGAGGAGGTCGAGGTCTCGATCGACCCGAACGACCTCCGCATCGACGTCTTCCGCTCGAGCGGCCCGGGTGGTCAGAGCGTCAACACCACCGACTCCGCGGTGCGCATCACCCACGTCCCCACTGGCGTCGTCGTCTCGTGCCAGAACGAGAAGTCCCAGCTGCAGAACCGCGAGGCGGCGCTGCGCGTCCTGCGCGCTCGTCTCCACCAGCTGGCGATGGAGGAGCGGCAGGCGGCGGACGCCGACGCCCGGTCGAGCCAGGTGCGCACCGTCGACCGCTCCGAGCGCATCCGCACCTACAACTACCCGGAGAACCGGATCAGCGACCACCGCACCGGTTTCAAGGCGCACAACCTCGACGCCGTGCTGGACGGAGACCTCGACCCGGTCATCCAGTCGTGTGTGGACGCGGACGAGGCGGCTCGCCTGGCGGCACTGACCGGCCGGTGAGCGACCTTCGAACCGCGGTGCGCGAGGCGACAGCGCGTCTCGCCGCGGCCGGCATCCGGTCTGCCGAGGCCGACGCCGTGGCGCTGGCGGCGCACGCGATGCGGGTGGACCCCTCCGAGGTGCGCCGGGCGATGATCGTGGGCACGGCAGAGCCAGCAGGGTATGCCGGTCTCGTCGACGAGCGGGCGGCGCGCGTGCCGCTCCAGCACCTCACCGGGGTGGCCCACTTCCGACGACTGACGCTCACGGTGGGACCCGGGGTCTTCGTGCCGCGGCCGGAGACGGAGGTGACCGCTGGGTTGGCCATCTCGGCTGCACGAAGCCAGGATCGCGATCCTCTGGTCGTCGACCTCTGCACCGGGTCGGGCGCGATCGCCCTGGCGGTGAAGGACGAGCTCCCGGTGGCACGCGTCCTGGCCGTCGAGCTGTCCGACCTCGCACACGCCTGGGCGGTCGCCAACCGCGACCGCCTGGGCCTCGACGTGGAGATCCGCCTCGGCGACGCGACGCAGGCGTTCGACGACCTCGTGGGGCGGGTCGACGTCGTCGTCAGCAACCCGCCGTACATCCCCGACGGCTCGGAGCCCGTGGACCCGGAGGTGAGGGACCACGATCCGGAGCTGGCGCTCTACGGAGGGTCAGACGACGGGCTCGCCGTTCCGCGTGCGGTGGCGGCCAGGGCGGGGGTGCTGCTCCGCGAAGGCGGGGTCCTTGTCATGGAGCACGCGGAGGACCAGGGCGCGTCACTGGCCGCGGCGCTGCTCGCGGCCGGCGGGTGGACGGAGGTCGTCGACCATCCCGACCTCACCGGCCGGCCGCGAACAACGGTGGCGGTGCGGAGAGGCGTGACCAGCTGACGCACCCGCGAGCCGTCCACCTCATCGCTGGGCTCCAGGTTGTCCGCCGGAGCGGGTGTGCGCGACCGTCAGGGGCTGGGCTGGCCACCGGCTCGATCTGGCCCCGGGCGCCAGGCGCCCGGAGCCGCCGAGAGTGCCGCCTCGGTCAGAGGCTCGGCAGGATGAAGATGAGCAGGGCAATGATGAGCAGCACCCCGACGATGGTCCAGATGAGTCCAGATCCACGCATGTCGTTCTCACACCTCTCGTTGTCGAATCACGAGCGGATGCCCGCGCCGCCGACACTAGGGGTCGACGAGCCCGGTGAGCCGTGTCCGTGCACGCGAATCCGGCAGCCCTAGGCTGGCCCCATGAGCCCCGTCTTCGACTGCACGACCGACCAGGGGCGGGCGGACGCGATCCCGAAGGCCGCCGCTGGAGTGCGCGACGGCCGGCTCGTCGTGCTTCCCACGGACACCCTCTACGGCGTCGGCGCGGACGCGTTCTCGCCCGACGCCGTCCGCGCACTGCTCGAAGCCAAGGGGCGCGGCAGCGACATGCCGCCACCTGTCCTCGTTGCCGACCAGCGAACGATCGACGGCCTCGCCACCGACGTTCCGGCCTACGCGCGGGCGCTCGTCGACGCGTTCTGGCCCGGGCCCCTCACGATCGTCCTGCGTGCGCAGCCGTCGCTGATGTGGGACCTCGGCGACACCGGCGGCACGGTCGCCCTACGGATGCCGGACGACCCCGTCGCGCTCGAGCTACTGCGGGAGGTGGGGCCGATGGCGGTGAGCAGCGCCAACCGCACGGGCCACCCGGCGTCCCGAACCGTCGTGGAGGCCGCCAGCCAGCTCGGAGCCACCGTCGAGTTCTACCTCGACGGCGGGCCGGCCCCGGGCGGCCTGGCGTCCACCATCGTCGACTGCACCCGCGACGAGCCCGTCGTCCTGCGGGTCGGAGCGCTCTCGGAGTCCGACGTCCTCGCCGTCGTCGAGCGCTCCCGTGCAGACGCCCTAGAGTTCAATGCCGCCGGGTCGACGCGCGCCGAGCCCGACGGCCCCGACGCCGTCGAGGCGCCGGGGCCCTCCGAGCCCAGCGACACCGGCACGTCCACGTCCAGCGAGCAGCGAGAGACCACCGACGATGACTGACACGTTCTACGGCTCCGACTTCCGCGCCCTCGAGGCCTTCGACCCGGACATCGCCGGTGTCCTCGTCTCCGAGCTCGACCGCCTGAGGGGTGGCCTCCAGCTCATCGCGAGCGAGAACTTCTCGAGCCCCGAGGTGCTCACCGCCCTCGGCTCGACGCTGTCGAACAAGTACGCCGAGGGCTACCCGGGACGTCGGTACTACGGCGGCTGTTCGGAGGTCGACAAGGCCGAGCAGATCGCCATCGACCGGTGCAGGCAGCTCTTCGGTGCCGACCACGCGAACGTCCAGCCGCACTCCGGTGCGAGCGCCAACCAGGCCGTCTACGGGGCGTTCCTCAAGCCCGGCGAGACCCTCCTCGCGATGAGCCTCCCGCACGGCGGACACCTCACGCACGGCACCAAGGTCTCGTTCTCGGGCAAGTGGTTCACCGCCGTTCACTACGGCGTCGACCGGGAGACCGAGGACATCGACTACGACCAGGTGGAGAAGCTCGCCCGCGAGCACCGGCCGAAGATCATCCTGGCCGGCGGCTCGGCGATCCCGCGGACCATCGACTTCGCCCGGTTCCGGGCCATCGCGGACGAGGTGGGCGCCATCTTCTGGGTGGACGCGGCGCACTTCATCGGTCTCGTCGCGGGCGGCGCCATCGAGAGCCCCGTGCCGTATGCCGACGTCGTCTCCTTCACGACCCACAAGGTCCTGCGGGGTCCTCGGTCCGGTGCCATCGTCTGCACGGCCGAGCACGCGACAGCCATCGACAAGGCCGTCTTCCCGATGATGCAGGGCGGACCGCAGATGCACTCGATCGCCGCCAAGGCCGTCAACTTCAAGGAGTGTGCGACACCGGAGTACCGGGACTACGCCCGGCGCGTCGTCGCGAACGCGGCAGTCCTCGCGACGGAGCTGGGGGCGCGCGGCATCCGGCCCACGACGGGCGGGACCGACACCCACCTGTCCCTGCACGACCTTCAAGGGGTCGGCGTCACCGGCGCGGACGCCGAGTCGAGAGCGGATGCGGCCGGCATCACGCTCAACAAGAACGCGATCCCCTTCGACCCGCAGAAGCCGAACGTGGCGTCCGGCATCCGGGTGGGGACACCGTGCGTGACGACCCAGGGGATGGGCGAGGACGAGATGCGCACCGTCGCCGAGCTCATCCACCGGGCGGTGACCAAGGGCGACGCCGATCCGGAGCACCCGGTCTCGCGCGAGGTGCGGGCCACGGTGTCGGATCTCGTGGCGCGCTTTCCCGCATACGCCCGGCCGGGCGCGAACGGTCGCTGATGCCGATGCGCGCGTGACCGCACCGAGCATCCGGCGCGACGCCCGCCTGCTCGGGCGACTCAACCGCCGGGGGTTCCGCCTCGTCATGGTGCTCGACACCCTCGCGGTGTTCGGGCTCGCCGTCGGCTCGATGGTCTATCGCTTCGGCCCGCCGGGGGAGTGGCCGACGTACCCCATCGGCGCCTACGCGCTCTCCTTCTCCGTCTCCACGCTGATCTTCATCGCCGCCTTCTACTTCGGTGGCCTCTACGAGCGGGAGCCCCGGCTCGGCGGCGCCGCCGTGCTGCCGCGGGCCGCCCGCCTCGCACTCGCAGGGGGCAGCTTCGTGGCCCTGCTCAACCTCTCCCTGACGGGCCTGGTGAACCAGCGGGGGTCGTTGATCGAGCGCGCCCTCCCCTTCCCCGTCCAGAACCTCCTCGCGGTCATCGTCCTCTCGGCGATCGCCGTGGCGGTCAACCGGGCGATCGTGCAGGCCGTGCGAACTCGGCGTGAGGGCCCGCCGCGGGTCATCATCACCGGGGAGGAGGCGGACCTCGACCTGGCCCGGCGCCACCTGGCCGCCAACACCGCGGACCTCGTGGTCGTCGCGGAGATCGACCACCCCCGGGCGGTCGTCGACGTGGCACGCGAGTCACGGGCGACCGACGTCCTCCTCGTGACGGCCGCCTGGCTCGACGAGTGGTACCCGAGGACGATCGGGCGGCTCGACAGGATGGGCGTGACGACGCTGCTCCGGGTCACCGGGCGCGAGACGCTCTTCGGGCTGGACCGGCTCCGAGAGGTCGGTGGCCTCCCGTTCGTCCTCCTGCTGCCGCAGACGATGCCCTCCTCCCAGCGGCACTTCAAGCGGCTTCTCGACCTCTTCCTGCTCGTCGTCACGGCGCCCGTCTGGCTGTTCCTCCTGGGGGCGGTGGCGCTGTACCAGCTCGTCGCAGCGGGACGGCCGCTGTTCTACCGGCAGACGAGGGTGGGCGTCGGCGGTGTGACGTTCGAGATGGTCAAGTTCCGCACCATGCGTCTGGACGCCGAGGGCGACGGGGTGGCGCGGCTCGCCAGCGACGGGGACCCGCGCGTCATCCCGGCCTGCCGCTGGGTCCGGGCCACCCGGGCCGACGAGCTGCCACAGATCCTCCACATCCTCACCGGGCGGATGTCGGTGGTCGGCCCGCGCCCGGAGCGGCCGGAGCTCACCGCCGGCTTCGAGAAGGAGATCGCCGGCTACACCCGCAGGCACGAGGTGCCGCCCGGCCTCACCGGGCTGGCGCAGATCCACGGCCGCTACCACACCGACGCGCAGTACAAGCTCGGCTACGACCTGCAGTACCTCGTCAACTGGTCACCGGTGCTCGACCTGGAGATCATCGCCCGGACGATCTGGGTCATCCTCACCCGTCGCGTGTGAGAGTTCTCGGGACGGCCGGATGCCGGTCGGCGGCCCAGGGTTCGCGCCGCGCGAACCGCTTGTGATAACTTTCACAAGCCGTCCCGGAGAGCATCCGTCACGACCCGAAGAGGCCGATCACCGATGACCGACCCCAGCCCGAGCACCGAGCCGCAGGCCGGCGCCCCCTTCGGAGCGATGTTGCGAGGGGCGCTGCTGCCGTCGACGGTGGCCGGGATCGTCGCTGTCGTGGGTGTGGTCCTCTGGCGGGGTGGCTCGGATGCACTGGCCGGCGGCCTCATCGGGCTCGTCGTGTCCGTCGGGTTCTTCGCCTCCGGGATGTTCCTCCTCAGCCGCCTCGTCCGCAGCTCGAGCCCGCACGCCTTCTTCGCCGTCGCCATGGCCGTCTACCTCGGCCAGGTCATCGTCCTGCTGCTCGTCATCCTGCTCTTCAAGGACGCACCGACCGTCGACGGAGTCTCGCTGGGTGTCGTCGCGCTCGTCGTCACCCTCGTCTGGCAGGTCTTCGCGATGCGCGCGTTGCGCAGGGCACGGGTGCCCGTCTACGACCCGCCCACCGGGCCCCGGGAGGCCCGGTGACCAGCGGCATCGCGCTCTCACCCGGCGTCCCACCCACGCGCGAGGGTCCGGTAGCGTACGTCCCGTTCACCGTGGCGCCCTTCCTCGGCGCCCGTGCATTCCCCGAGGAGAGGCTGTGAGCCTGAGCGTGGTTCCCGCACACTGGCTCCAAGGGGGCCTCTCGGCCGCCGACGAGGAGGGCTTCCAGGCGCCCGGGATCGAGTCGTTCTGGTGGCCGCTGATCGGGAGCGACACGAGCAACTGGACCCTCACCCGACCGGCCTTCGTCGTCATGGCGTCCGTCGTCATCATCGGCTTCTTCTTCCTCGCCGTGGCGGGCAAGCTCACCGTCGTGCCGAGCAAGCGCCAGTGGGTCGCCGAGCAGGCCTACGGGTTCGTGCGGAACACCATCGCGCGGGACGTCATCGGCGCCAAGGACTTCCGCCCCTTCGTGCCGCTGCTGATGACGCTCTTCACGCTCATCCTCTTCAACAACGTCATGGGGATCCTCCCGTTCGTGCAGTTCCCCTCGATGAGCCGGATCGCCTTCCCCATCGTCCTGACGCTCATCGTCTACGTCGTCTACCACACCGTTGGCCTGCGCCGGAAGCACGGTGTCGTCGGCTACCTGAAGTCGCTGGTCCCACCGGGGCTGCCGGTGTGGCTGCGGCCGATCATGTTCTTCCTCGAGTTCCTCACCTACTTCATCATCCGGCCGCTGACCCTCGCCCTGCGACTCTTCGGCAACATGCTCGCCGGCCACCTCATGCTCCTCGTCTTCATCCTCGGAGGGGAGTACCTCCTGGTCCACGGGAGCAACCTCTTCGTCCAGGCGTCCGGCATCCTCGGGCTCGCCTTCGGCATCGTGATGACCTTCTTCGAGCTGCTGGTGCAGTTCCTCCAGGCGTTCATCTTCACCCTGCTCTCCGCTCTGTACATCTCCGATGCGGTCAGTGAGGAGCACTGACCCTTCGGCCGCTCACGGCTTCGCGAAGGACCAACTGAACACCCATCTCCGACACCGGGATCAACCCGGTGCCCTCGAAAGGAATCCGCATGAACACCGCCGTCGTCGCCGAGATCACCGGCGAAATCACCTACCTCGGCTACGGCCTAGCGGCCATCGGCCCGGGTATCGGTGTGGGTCTGATCTTCGCCGCCTACATCAACGGCGTCGCGCGTCAGCCCGAGGCCCGCGGCATGCTCCAGACCATCGCCTTCACCGGCATGGCGCTCACCGAGGCGCTGGCGATCCTCGGTCTCGTGTTCGTGTTCGTCTTCCAAGGCTGACGCCCTGACGACCCGACGACCTCTCCGCTCGAAGAGATAGGAAGCGACGTGGTTCTCGCACCCGTGAAGGCCGCCGAAGACGTCGGCTGGCCCGAGGCGCTGCCCCTGCTGCCTCACCCGGCCGAGATCGTCATCGGCATCATCGCTTTCGGGATCCTCTACTGGATCTTCTCCCGGAAGGTGGTCCCGCGGATGGAGGCGATGTACGAAGAGCGTGCCGCGGCCATCGAGGGCGGCATGGCCCAGGCCGAGCAGGCCCAGGCCGAGGCCCGCGCGGCGCTGGAGAAGTACAACGCCCAGCTCGCCGAGGCCCGCACCGAGGCCAACGAGATCCGGGAGTCCGCCCGAGAGCAGGGCGCCTCCATCGTGGCGGAGATGCGCAGCCAGGCGCAGTCCGAGGCATCGCGCATCACCGAGTCGGCCCAGCGCCAGGTCGAGGCCGAGCGCCAGCAGGCGGTGGTCCAGCTCCGTCAGGAGGTCGGCTCGCTGTCGACCTCCCTCGCGAGCAAGATCGTCGGGGAGTCCCTCGAGGACGAGGTCCGCCAGAAGGGCATCGTGGACCGCTTCCTCGCCGAGCTCGAGACAGGCGAGGTCACGCCCGAGAAGGTCGCACCCGCGGGTAGGGAGACCTGATGCGTGGCTCGTCACGTGGCGCCGCGAGGGCAGTCCAGCTCTCCTTCGACGCCGCGCTGGCCGGGAGCTCCGGCTGGGACTCCCTGGCCGAGGAGCTCTTCGCCGTGACCGCCGTCGTCGACGGCAACGCCTCGCTCCGCCGGGCCCTCGCTGACCCGTCCCGGGACTCCGCGGACAAGCAGGCCCTGGCCCGGTCCCTCTTCGGCGGCAAGGTCGGTGAGACCACCACCGGCCTCGTGGCGGAGGTCGCCGGTCAGCGCTGGGCGGCCGAGCGCGACCTCGGCGACACGCTCGAGTCGCTCGCGGTCCAGGCCTTCCTCGCGGGGGCCGAGCGTGAGGGGCGCATCGACCGTGTCGAGGACGAGCTCTTCCGGTTCGAGCGCATCGTCGCCGGCAACACCGGCCTGCGGGACACCCTCTCCAGCCGGAACACCGATGCCTCCGGCAAGGTGGCCCTCGTCCACGAGCTGCTCGAGGGCAAGGCGGCCCCGGAGACCATCCGGCTCACCGAGCAGGCGGTCCGGGCTCCCCGTGGCCGGCGGCTCGACCGGGTCATGGAGTCGTACCTGGAGCTCGCGGCCCGACGCCGGGAGGAGCTCACCGCCTTGGTGACGGTGGCCGCGCCGCTCACCGACCAGCAGCACTCCCGCCTGCGCAGCGCGCTCGAGGCGCACTACGGCAAGTCCGTGACGCTGCAGGTCGTCCTCGACCCGAGCGTGATGGGCGGCATCCGCGTGCAGGTGGAGGACGAGGTCGTCGACGGCACCGTCCTGCGCCGCATCGAGGAGGCCCGGCGCCACGTCACCGGCGGCTGACCGGCATCCCCGACCAGGACCCACAACCAGAGATGCACCACCCGACCACAGACTTCGGCCCGCGAGGGCCGGTGACCGAGGAGAAGATCAGAACATGACGGAGCTCTCGATCCGTCCGGAGGAGATCCGGGACGCCCTGGACAGCTACGTCCGGTCCTACGACCCTGGCACGGCCTCCCGCGAGGAGGTCGGCCGCGTGACCGATGCCGGTGACGGCATCGCCCACGTCGAGGGCCTGCCGTCGGCGATGACCAACGAGCTCCTCCAGTTCGAGGACGGCACGCTGGGACTTGCCCTCAACCTCGACGTACACGAGATCGGCGTCGTCATCCTCGGCGAGTTCTCGGGCATCGAGGAGGGCCAGGAGGTCAAGCGCACCGGGGAGGTCCTCTCCGTGCCGGTCGGCGACGCCTTCCTCGGACGGGTCATCAACCCCCTCGGAGTCCCCATCGACGGCCTCGGTGCCATCGAGAGCGACGAGCGCCGCGCGCTCGAGCTCCAGGCTCCGACCGTGGTCCAGCGCAAGTCGGTCCACGAGCCGCTGCAGACGGGCCTGAAGTCCGTGGACGCCATGACCCCGATCGGCCGCGGCCAGCGCCAGCTCATCATCGGCGACCGCCAGACCGGCAAGACGACGGTGGCGGTCGACACGATCATCAACCAGAAGGAGTTCTGGGACTCCGGCGACCCGGACAAGCAGGTCCGCTGCATCTACGTCGCCATCGGCCAGAAGGGCTCCACCATCGCGGCCGTGAGGGGCACCCTCGAGGAGGCGGGCTCGATGGAGTACACCACCATCGTCGCCGCCCCGGCATCCGACTCAGCAGGCTTCAAGTACCTCGCCCCGTACACGGGATCGGCCATCGGCCAGCACTGGATGTACCAGGGCAAGCACGTCCTCATCGTCTTCGACGACCTGTCCAAGCAGGCCGAGGCGTACCGCGCCGTGTCGCTCCTCCTGCGACGACCGCCAGGTCGCGAGGCGTACCCCGGAGACGTCTTCTACCTCCACAGCCGGCTGCTCGAGCGCTGTGCCAAGCTCTCCGACGACCTCGGTGCCGGGTCGATGACGGGGCTGCCGATCATCGAGACGAAGGCCGGTGACGTCTCGGCCTACATCCCGACGAACGTCATCTCGATCACGGACGGCCAGATCTACCTCCAGGCCGACCTGTTCAACTCCAACGTCCGTCCCGCCATCGACGTGGGTGTCTCGGTCTCCCGGGTCGGCGGCGCCGCGCAGATCAAGGCGATGAAGTCGGTTGCCGGCCGCCTCAAGCTCGACCTCGCGCAGTACCGCGCCCTCGAGGCGTTCGCGATGTTCGCCTCCGACCTGGACCCGGCGTCGCGCGCCCAGCTCGCGAAGGGCGCCCGACTCGTCGAGCTCCTCAAGCAGCGTCAGGCCGCGCCCTTCCCGGTGGAGGAGCAGGTCGTCTCGATCTGGCTCGGCACGACGGGAAAGCTCGACGACGTCGCGGTGGAGGACGTACGCCGCTTCGAGGCGGACTTCCTCGACCACCTGAGACGCACGAAGGGTGACCTCCTCGCCGCGATCCGGGAGACGGGCACGTTCGCCGAGGAGACCGAGCAGGCTCTCGAGACCGAGGTCGGCACGTTCAAGAGCAAGCTCTTCGAGGCACGCGGCGCCGACGGCGTCCAGGCCGGCTCGGAGGCCGAGGAGGACGCCGCGGCACGTGCGCAGGAGTCCGAGCAGGAGCAGATCGTCAGGCAGAAGCGCTGACCCGCAGGCCCGGTGCACCGGCACCGGGCCGCCGGCCGGTCAAGTCAGCAGACGAACGAGAGGCAGAAACCATGGGAGCGCAGATCCGGGAGTACCGGCAGCGCATCCGAACCGTCACGGCGACGAAGAAGATCACGCGGGCCATGGAGCTCATGGCCGCCTCGCGGGTCGTCCGAGCGCAGCAGGCGGTGCGGGAGTCCTCCCCCTACGCCCGCGCGTTGACCCGTGCGGTGTCGGCGGTGGCGACGTTCTCCAACGAGGACCACCCCCTCACCACCGAGCACGAGGACGTCCGTCGCGCCGCGGTCGTCATCATGACGTCGGACCGCGGGCTCGCCGGGGCGTACAGCTCCTCGGTCATCAAGGAGAGCGAGCGCCTCGTCGCCGCCCTCCGTGAGGACGGCAAGGAGGTCGTCCCCTACCTCCTCGGCCGCAAGGTGATCGGCTACTACCGGTTCCGGCACCGGGATCCCGCGGCGGAGTGGAGCGGCTCGTCCGAGAAGCCAACCTTCGAGCTGGCCCGGGAGGTCGGCGAGCGGCTCGTCGCCGACTTCACGACGCCGACCGACGAGGGCGGCATCGACGAGGTGCATGTCGTCTTCACCCGGTTCGTCACCATGGTCACCCAGGAGCCGGACGTCATCCGCCTCCTGCCGCTCGAGGTCGTCGAGGGCGAGGAGGCCCCGGAGGACGACGACCTGCTGCCGCTGTACTCGTTCGAGCCGGGCGCGGGGCAGGTGCTCGACGCGCTCCTCCCCAAGTACGTCAACGCCCGCCTGTTCAACTGCATGCTCCAGGCCGCCGCGTCGGAGCTCGCGGCCCGGCAGCGCGCGATGAAGTCGGCGACCGACAACGCCGAGGAGCTCATCAAGAAGTACACCCGGCTGGCCAACCAGGCACGACAGGCCGAGATCACCCAAGAGATCAGCGAAATCGTCGGTGGCGCCAGCGCCCTGGCCGAGAGCACGTGAGTGAGAGAGAGACCATGACTGCCACTGCCACAGACCAGACCGAGGCCACCCAGGCCGGCGGCGTCGGCCGCATCTCCAGGATCATCGGCCCCGTCGTCGACGTCGAGTTCCCCGTCGACGCGATGCCGGAGCAGTACAACCTGCTGACCACCGAGGTGCAGATCGGGGGTGGGACCAAGGCCCTCAACCTCGAGGTCGCCCAGCACATCGGCGACAACATGGTGCGAGCCATCTCCCTCCAGCCGACCGACGGCCTGGTGCGCGGAACGCCGGTGCAGGACACCGGTGGCCCGATCACCGTGCCCGTCGGTGACGTGACGCTGGGAAAGGTGTTCAACACGACCGGCGAGGTGATGAACCTCGCCGAGGGCGAGCGTTTCGAGGTCAACGAGCGATGGGGCATCCACCGCACCGCTCCGGCCTTCGACCAGCTCGAGTCCAAGACCCAGATGTTCGAGACCGGCATCAAGGTCATCGACCTCATGACCCCGTACGTCCTCGGTGGCAAGATCGGCCTCTTCGGCGGGGCGGGCGTCGGCAAGACGGTCCTCATCCAGGAGATGATCGCCCGCGTCGCCCGCGACCACGGCGGTGTCTCCGTCTTCGCCGGCGTCGGCGAGCGCACGCGCGAGGGCAACGACCTCATGGTCGAGATGGAGGAGGCCGGCGTCCTCGGCCAGACCGCACTCGTCTTCGGCCAGATGGACGAGCCGCCGGGCACCCGCCTCCGGGTGGCCCTCTCGGCGCTGACGATGGCGGAGTACTTCCGGGACGTCCAGAAGCAGGACGTCCTCCTCTTCATCGACAACATCTTCCGGTTCACCCAGGCCGGCTCGGAGGTCTCCACGCTGCTCGGCCGGATGCCGTCGGCCGTGGGCTACCAGCCGACCCTCGCCGACGAGATGGGCGTGCTCCAGGAGCGCATCACCTCGACGCGTGGTCACTCGATCACCTCGATGCAGGCGATCTACGTGCCCGCCGACGACTACACCGACCCCGCGCCCGCGACGACGTTCGCCCACCTCGACGCGA
>CALCXF010000010.1 GCA_937907685.1 uncultured Nostocoides sp. | reverse complement strand
ACCGTGGTGATCGGCTGGTGCACGACCTCGTCGGCCGACAGCACGCCGCCGTTGGACTTCATGACCGAGAAGGGGATGGTCCGGCCACCGGTGAAGCCGTCGAGCCGGACGTGGATGTTGGAGACGTAGCGGCTGACGGCCGGCTTCACCGCCGCGTCGACGAGGGTCGTCATGGACCGTTCGTACTCGCGGTACTCCCGCAGCACCTCGGAGCTGATCGAGACGACGGCCTCCGGGTGCTCGCGGCTCAGCACCTCCCGGGCGGCGAGCTCGTGGGCGTCGTTGGCGTACGAGTGCAGGAGGCAGACCCCGATCGTCATGACGCCGCGCTTGCGGAACCAGGCCGCCGCGGCGACGGCGGAGTCCTCGTCGAACGGACGGATCTCGTTGCCCTCGAAGTCCATCCGGCCCCCGACGGTGCGCACGTGGTCGGCCGCCACGATGCGCGGCGGCTTCACCCAGAAATAGGAGTTGCCGTAGCCGTCGGGCACCGCCTGGCGGGCGATCTCGAGCACGAACCCGTAGCCCTCGGTCGTCACGAAGCCGAGCCGCTCGACCTTGCCCTCGAGAAGCGTGTTCGTGGCGACCGTCGTGCCATGGCTGACCGCCGTGATGTCCTGCCCGTCTGCTCCGAGCACGGAGAGGATCTTCTCCAGGCCGGCGATGAACCCGTCGGCAGGGTTGCCGGGAGTGCTCGGCGTCTTCGTCGTGGCGAGCTCGCCACTGTCCTCGTCGACGGCGACGACGTCGGTGAACGTGCCACCGGTGTCGATGCCGATCCGGATCCGTCGCCGCTGCGCCCGCGCCATGGGCCGATTCAAGCCCGGTGCTGGCCGCGCGTCGTTGGCACTTTGTGCCGATCGGATGCCGGGAGCAGGTCGAACATCACCACGGGTCCTCATACCTGGCCCGGGTCAGCCGGTGGGCGCCTGTTCTACGCCACACGAGTCCCGCCTGCCACACTCGAGATGCGGCCCACGCACCAGACGCTAGGCTCGTCCACACGTCCAGACGAGCGGCGACGTGGCCGCACCATGCCAGGAAGGTCGCGAATGTCCTCCGACTACGAACGCATCGGCGGCGCCACCGCCGTGACTGCGGTGGTCGACGAGCTGTACGCACGGCTCGTCCCAGACGCCCAGGTGGGCCACTACTTCACCGACATCGACGTCCCGCGCCAGAAGCGGCACATGGTCCTCATGCTCACGACCGTGCTCGGCGGCCCCGACAACTACTTCGGCCGCCCGCTCGACGAGGCGCACCAGCCGCTCGGGATCGACGAGGCCGACTACGAGCGCGTCGGCGAGCACCTCATGGCCATCCTCGACGAGGTCGGCGTTCCCGACGACATCCGGGGCCGGGTGGTCGACGTGCTCACCGCCGTGCGGCCCCAGGTCGTCTCGCAGGCCTGAGGTTCGAGGGCGTCCGTGGACACCGACCGACTGAAGGCGACCTGGGCCGAGGTGGCTGCCCACGGAGACGACGTCCCGTCGTACTTCTACGCGCACCTCTTCATCACCCACCCCGAGCTGCGGGATCTCTTCCCGCTCGTCATGAGCGCCCAGCGCGACCGGCTCGTGGGTGCCCTGGGGCGGGTCGTCAGCTCGGTCGACGACCTCGGGTCGGTGGTCCCCTTCGTCCAGCAGCTGGGCCGCGACCATCGCCGGTTCTCCGTCGTCGCCGAGCACTACGACGCCGTGGGTGCCTCGCTGCTCTGGACGCTGGCGCACTTCCTGGGCGACCGGTGGACGCCCGAGGTGGCGGCGGACTGGGCTGCCGCCTACGGTGTCGTCGCCTCCACCATGGTCGACGCCGCCGAGGAGTCCGAGAGCGTGCAGCCGGCGTGGTGGGACGCTGAGGTCATCGACAAGACGCGGGTCAGCCGCGAGGTCGCGACCTTCACACTGCGTCCGAGTGAGCCGGTGCCGTACGTGGCGGGGCAGTCGATGGCCATGTGCATCCCGCAGGTCCCGCGGTCGTGGAGGTTCTTCACACCGGCCAACGCGCCACGGGCGGATGGGACGATCGATCTCAACGTCGCCTCGGTCGCCGGTGGCGTCGTCAGCGGGTCGTTCGTCTCCAAGGTCCGGCCGGGCGACACCGTGCGGATCGGTGCGCCGGTCGGCACGGGTCTGGTCCTCCAGCCCGATGACGATGCCGACCTGCTCCTCGTGGCCGGCAACACCGGCTTGGCTCCCTTCCTGGCCCTCCTCGACGACATCGTCGAGCAACGCCGACGTGGCTGGCCGCTCCGGCAGGTCCACCTGCTCCACGGCGTTCGGTTCCCGTGGAACCTCTACGCCGAGCACCGGCTCTCCGCCCTCGCGCGGGAGGGCTGGTTCCGCTACACCCCGGTCGTCAGCGACGATCCGACCTACCCGGGCCGCCGTGGACTCGTCGGCGAGGTGGCGGCCGAGCGAACCTTCGACGGCCGTTACCACGCCATGGTGTGTGGCTCACCCGCGATGGTCCACCACACCCGTGACGCCCTCATGTCCACCCCCAAGCCTCCCGAGACCGTCCAGGTCGAGGAGTACGCGGCCATGCCGGCCACCGAGGCCATGTCCGAGCACGCATCCGCGCAAGGAGACCCGTTGTGAGTGACACCCAGCAGGAGCAGGTGGTCGAGGTCGACGCGGAGCGAGATCGCCGCGAGACACGGGAGCGCGCCTACCAGGACGTGAGCCTGCGTGCGGTCGAGCTGTTGGCGAAGGCCCAGCGGGCAGCCGACGAGGCGGTCGCCGAGGCGCAGTCCTACGCGCGGGACCTCGAGCAGACGGCGCGCGAGCAGTACCGTCACATCCTCCAGCGAGCCCATGAGGCGGCCCGCGATGCGTCGGGGTCGGACGAGGAAGGTCTGGCGCAGGACGGGGTGGGACCCACGGAGGAGGGAGCGGCGGCATCCGGTCTGGAGGCCAAGCAGCTCGAGTACGTCCGCACGTACGCCCGGGTCGCGCACTCGCAGCTCAAGGCGGTGCTCGGAGCGCTCAACGACGAGCTCGACCGGCTCTCGGACCTCGCCGAGGGTCCCGATGTGGAGAGGGAGGCGGCGGGAGGTCTCGCCCGGTCCGGCGCTGGCGACGAGGACCCTGGCGACCGCGACGCCGGTCACCGAGGGGCAGAGCACGATGCCGACTACCACGACGGGGACCACCGCTCACAGTGACGAAGCCAACGGCCGTGCCCTGATCCTCCCCAAGGAGACTGCCGGCCGTGGATCGGATCAGCGCCGTCTGGGGCCGAGGCACAGGGGTGGCGGCAGGAGACGCCGAGTGGGACGGTGTCGGGATGTTCGGCGACCCCGCGGCATACCAACGCTTGATACGACGCTGGTGCGCCCGGGTGGCGCCCGCCTTCCCAGAGGAGGTGGGGCTGGCGGAAGACGGCCCTTTCGTCCTGTCCCTTCGCGCGTGGTTCGCTCGGGCCACCGTTCCCGGGTCCGAGCGGAGCGGAGGCACCTGAGGTGCTCGTCCAGGTCTCGGAACACTGTTGGGTGCGCCAGAGCACGTTCTGCCGGTCCAACACCGTGGTCGTGCGTGGCGACGGCGGGGTCCTTGTCGTTGACCCGGGCGTGACGGGGGCCGAGCTGAGGTCGCTGGCCGAGGAGCTGAAGTCGCTCGGGCTCTCTCCTGTGCTCGGGTTCAGCACCCACCCGCACTGGGACCACATGCTGTGGTCACGGGAGCTGGGCGATGCGCCCCGCCTCGCCACCGTGGATGCCGTGGCTCACGCCCGAGCCTCCCTGACCGACGCCCGCGAGAAGACCGGCCGTCTGGCACCGGGAAACGACCTCGCCCTGGTGGGGCTGATCGATCCCCTGCCACGTGGCGCCGACTCCCTGGACTGGCCGGGTCCCGACGTGCACGTCCTCCAGCACCAAGGGCACGCTCCAGGGCACGCGGCGCTGTTCGTGCCGGCCGACGGAGTCCTCGTCGCCGGTGACATGCTCTCCGACGTCGAGGTCCCGCTGCTCGACCTCAAGAGCGGCGCGACGGACCCTCTCGCCGACTACGAGCGGGGGCTCGACGTCCTCGAGGAGGTGCTCGACCAGGGATGCCGCGTGCTGGTCCCGGGGCATGGTGCCGTCGCGGCGGACGAGGGCGTACGCCCGCGCTTCCACGCTGACCGGGCCTACCTGGATGCCGTGCGCCGGCCGTCACCCGTGCGAGACCACCGGCTCGACCCGGCAGCAGACCACGGTCCCGACTGGCTCATTCCCGAGCACGAGGCGCAGCGCAGCTGGTGCCTCGCACACCTTCACGGGTGACCGCCTGCGCCAACCGCTCAGCCGGACAACGGGTGGTGAGGTGGGTTCGGGCTACGGCCCTGGAAGGACAGGATGGCGGCGTTCTGGATGACCCCGGCGCGGACCTCGATGGCCCGGTCGATGGTGCGGTTCGCACTCCACGCCGGCGGTCCCCCGATGACGGACCTCAGGAAGGGAAGCAGAGCCTCGCTGATCTCCCATGTGGCGGCGTTCCACAGGTAGGACGGGCTGTGGTCGACGGCGTAGTAGAGCACGTCCCGACCGACGACGAACGTCGGGTCCTCGAACGTCGTGGGGCGCGCCCAGCTGAAGCCCATCCCCTCGTCGCAGGAGACGTCGACGACCACCGTGCCGGGTGAGAGGTGCTCCACCTCCTCATCCGTGACGAAGACGAGCGGGCGATCCGTGTCCTGGAGCACGCAGTTGACGATGATGTCGTGCTCGCCGAGGAACTCGGCGAGTGGCACGGCTCCGTCGGGCGTGACGGCGTGCCTGACCTGGTCGGTGGTCTCGTCGCCGTCGAAGTGGAGGATGCGGGCAGAGTGGATGGGGGCGGCCACGGCCGCGACCTGGCGGCCACGGCCGCGACCTGCCGGTGGGTGAGGACGTCGACATCGTTCACGCCCAAGGCCGTGAGCGCCGTGACCGCTCCGCGGGCCGTGGCGCCGAAGCCGAGCACCACTGCGCGCAGCCGCGGACCGTAGTCGCCGGTGGACCCCGAGATCTGCATCGCGTGGAGCACGGAGCAGTAGCCGGCCAGCTCGTTGTTCTTGTGGAACACGTGAAGGCTGAAGGATCCGTCCTTGGTCCAGTGGTTCATCGCCTCGAAGGCGATGAGGGTGAGCTGCTTGTCGATCGCCAGCTGCGTGAGGGCCCGGTCCTGGACGCAGTGCGGCCAGCCCCAGAGCACCTGGCCGTCCCGCAGCTCGGCGACGTCATCCAGCAACGGCTTGGGCTGCAGGATGACGTCACACTCCTCGATGAGCCGCTCACGCGACCGGACCCCGCCCACCAGGCGCCCGAGCTCGTCGTCCCGGGCACCGAACAGCGCCCCGTACCCGCTCTCCACGTGGATCTGGGCGCGAAGGTCCTCGGGAATGCGGCTCAGGTGGCGTGGGTGCAGCGGCAGCCGGTGCTCGTTCTCCTTTCGGGACCGGCCCAGGACTCCGAGGCTGAGCTGGGTCGGCGCAGGCGGCATGTGCCCAGTATGGCCACGAGCCCAGGGCCACGCCGGGCGTCTCGTGCCTCTGGTCATGTGGCGAAGGGTCGACGTGGCGGTCCATGCTGGACCGGTGACGGATCGCAACGTGCTGGGCGATGACCTGGAACCCTGCGGAGGGGACCCGCTGACCGGCTTCCACCGGGACGGCTCCTGCCGCACCGGCCCCGAGGACCTGGGAAGCCACACCATCTGTGCGGTGATGACGCCCGAGTTCCTCGACCACCAGCGAGGGATCGGCAACGACCTGTCGACGCCGGTACCGGCATACCGGTTTCCCGGGCTGCGGCCGGGCGATCGGTGGTGCGTCACGGCTGCCAACTGGCTGCGCGCGCACGAGGACGGGGTGGCGGCGCCGGTCGTGCTGGCCGCCAGCAACGAGGCCGTGCTGCGCATCGTGCCGTTGGCGACGCTCCGGGCGAACTCCGTCGACGTGCCCCCGGACCTCAGCTCGCTCGACCGGTAGGAACCGACACCGTGGCCGGACCGCGCGTCGCGAGGAGTCGCTCACGGCGTGCGATGAGGGATGCTTGAGGGGTGGCCAGACCTCCCGCCACGGTCAAGCGCGTCAACGCGGTCGCCCTGCGCCTCGCGGGGCACCGGTTCACCCCCCTGTGGTCCGTCCTGCGCCACCGGGGACGCAGGAGCGGCAGGTGGTACTCGGTGCCGGTCACCGCCATCCCCGCCGACTCGGCCTTCCTCATTCCCCTGCCGTGGGGGCGAGGCACCGACTGGGTGCGCAACGTGCGTGCCGCCGGCGGTTGCACGATCCGCTGGAAGGGCGCCGACTACGAGTGCACCCAGCCCACCTTCGTCGACCAGAGCGTCGCCCGGGCTGCGGCGAGAGGCCTGACGCGCCGCATCCTCGAGCACCGGGAGTTTCCGCACGGGTTCCTCCGGCTGGAGCGAGTCGACCGAGGCTACCGTGGGTCGATGGACCGGGATGCCGCTCAGGCCTGGCTCGACCGCTACGTCGCCGCCTGGCGGTCCTATGACGGGGAGGACGTCGCAGACCTCTTCAGCGAGGACGTCGCCTACCGCTACCACCCCTACGACGACCCGATCGTCGGCCGGGACGCCGTCGTGGCCTCCTGGCTGGGTGAGAGTGACGCCGGCGGTGGGTCGACGCGCGACGCGCCCGGGACGTACGAGGCCGAGTACCACCCGGTCGCGGTCGACGGGAGCACCGTCGTGGCCACCGGAACGTCGCGGTACCGGGAACGGCCGGACGGGCCGTTCGTCAAGACCTACGAGAACTGCTTCGTCATGCGGTTCGACGACGATGGACGCTGCCGGGAGTTCACCGAGTACTACCTCCTCCGCCCCTGATCCGAGGGGGCGCGCACCACGCGGCGAGGACTCTTGACATGCCCGGAGCGGCGAGGAACGCTCGGACGGAGGGCATCAGATGTGCGGGCGACCGCCCCGATCCCGCACCACCCTCGACACGTCCGATCGGAGTTGCTGTGCCCCACACCGCCCCTCTCACCGTGCTCGACGACGTCCGTGCCATCGAGCAGAGCAGCATCACGTCCCGCCGCGGTGCCTTCCCGGTGCCGTGGGTCGACCAGATGCACGACGAGGTCATGAGGGCCTTCGCCGACGCCCGCTCCCGCGACCAGGGAGCGATCAGCCGTGGCCCGGAACGCTGGTACGTCGAGGTGCACCCGGAACAGCTCAGCGGGTTCGTCGACCTCGCCACGCACCCCTGGGTCACAGCGGTCTGCCACGCCGTGCTCGGCCCGGACTACCGGATCGTCGAGGTCGGCTTCGACATCCCCTTCGAGGGCGCGGTCAACCAGCCGTGGCACCGTGACTTCCGGTCGCCGCCGGCGACCTACCGTGACCGGCGCATCACCTCGCTGGCGTTCAACCTCACCACCGTGGACACCACGCCGGAGATGGGGCCGTTCCAGATCGCCCCGGGAACCCACTTCGAGCCGGGACAGGACTGGGACCACGGGATGTTCCCGCCGCCCTCGGAATGGAGCCGCTTCGAGCAGGCCTCGGAGCTGCGGATGCCGCGCCGGGGCGACATCTCCGCCCGCTCGGCGCTTGCCCTCCACCGCGGAACGGCGAACCGCAGCGCCCAGGCACGCCCGGTGGTGATCCTCGGTGTGGACGGCGACGCCGAGCACGACGAGCGTCACGACATGACGGTCACCCGAGCGTTCTGGGACAACATCGACGCCGACCTGCGAAGCCACCTGCACGCCCGGGTCGTCGAGGAGCTGACCCCTCTCCGTCAGCGACACACGATCGAGGGCCTTGTCATGGGAGCTGCCTGACCGCAGCGGTGCCGACCTGCGGCCACGGCTGTCCGGTGATCCTGGGCGGCTCTCCGGTTTGTCCTCGTGGCGACGACGGGCGCTGCCCGCGGCGGCTCACCCGTGCGGGAAGGACGTCTTGGCCGGCGCCTCGAGATCGGCGCGGTACCTGCGGATGAGGTCGAGGTTGCGGTCCCTCAGGTGGTCGAACCCCTGGGTGACGTTCGAGCCTGGCGTCAATGAGGCGAGCGCCTCGTCCGGGTCGAGCCGCGCCGCCACCCAGCCCTCGTGCGTGGCCGCCTTGGCCACGATGTGCCCTATGGGGGTGACGATGTGGGAGTTCCCGAAGTAATGGACCCCGGCCGGGTCGGTGCCCACCGCGTTGGCTCCCACGATGTAGACGTGGTTGTCGTACGCGCGTGCGCGCGACGTGAGCTCCCAGATGTCGGCCGACCGGAGCAGCGCCGACGGTCGGCAGACCACCTCGGCGCCCTGGACCGCCTGGATCCGGCAGAGCTCGGGGTAGTCCCCGTCGAAGCAGATCATCATGCCGATGCGGCCGAGCGCGGTGTCGCACACCGTCACGGTGTCGCCCGGTGTGACCCAGCCGCCGCCACCCACGCCCTCGCTGTAGAAGGGGTGCGTCTTGCGGTAGACGCCCAGCACCTCGCCTGCCGGGTCGACGAGGACCGAGGAGTTGTGGACGACCTCCGGAGTGGGCCCGCGCTCGTAGGTCCCGACCACGAGGTGGACGCCGAGCTCGGCCGCGACGTCGACGAGGGGAGTGATCACGGGTCCGGGCAGCTCGGACACCAGCTCCCACAGCTCGGCCACCGGGATGCCGGGTGTGAAGCCCGTCGTCGCGGACTCCGGCAGCACGACGAGCTCTGCGCCCGTCGCCTCGACGCACCGACGCGTCATCGCGACGAGCTTGTCGAGGTTCGCCTGCACCGACCCGGCGGTGAGCGGTCCGGGCGCCGGGGCCACCTGGATTGCGGCGGCCGTGAACGCGCGCATCAGGGCCTCCTCCCGATCCGGGCGCCCAGGGCGACGCCTGCCAGGGCCAGAATGCCACCGACGAGGACTCCGGCGGCGAACCGGGACCCGGAGTCCATGGACAGGGTCCCCCTGCCGTTCGGAGTCCCGCGTCGGCCGGCGTACACCGTGCCACCGACGAGGACCCCCGCGGCGAACCGGGCACCGGAGTCCATGGACACGGTCCCCCCGCCGTTCGGAGTCCCGCGTCGGCCGGCGTACACCGCCCCTGCGGCGGCCTCGACTCCGCCCGACCCCGTGTCGGCCGCCGTCGGTGCGGCCGTTCCGGCGGGGAGCACGCCGGCGATGTGCTGGTCCAGGGCCGTGAAGAACTGCCCGGCCATCTTCCTGGTCACCCCGGCGAGCATGCGCTGGCCGACGCCGCCGATCGCACCGCCGACCGAGGCGTCCGCCTCGTAGCTGAGGTCCGTGCCACCGGAGGGGGACGGCGAGAACCTCACCGTGACGTCCGCGTCGATCGTGCCCGGAGCGCCGGCTCCGGAGGCCTTCATGGTGAGCGACTCGGCCGGGACCTTGTCCGACAGCGCCACCTCTCCGGCATACGTGCCCCGGATGGCGGCGACGCCGGCCGTGACCGACATCGCGTAACGGTCCTCGTCGATGACGGCCAGGGACTCGCATCCGGGGAGGCAGCGGGCGAGCACGGCGGGGTCGAGGATCGCCTCCCACACCTTGTCGACGGGCGCCTCGAGGGTGGAGCTGCCGGAGATCCTCATGGCGAGCCTTCCTGTGCAGGGGCGGGTTGGGTGGACGTGGCGTGCTGCTGCCGCAGCGCCCACAGCTCGGCCGGGCTGATCGGCATCGAGCGGATGGGGAACCCCTCGGCATCCTCGATGGCCGCGGCGAGAACCGCGGACACCGGGATCGTCCCGGCCTCACCGGCGCCCTTGATGCCGAGCGGGTTGAGCGGGCTCGGGGTCTCGAGGTGGTCGGTCTCGATGTGCGGGACCTCGGACGCGTAGGGCATGAGGAAGTCCATGAACGACGCGTTGAGCAGCTGCCCGGACTCGTCGTACACCATCCGCTCGTAGAGCGCGCCGCCGACGCCCTGGGCGACCCCGCCGTGCACCTGGCCGTCGACGATCATCGGGTTCACCATGACTCCGCAGTCGTGGACAACGCAGTACCGCAGGATGCGGATCTCCGCCGTCACGGGGTCGGTCTCGACGATCGCGGCGTGCATGCCGTTGGCGAAGGTCGTCTGCGTGGGTGAGTAGAAGTCCTTGCCCTCGAGGCCGGGCTCCTCGTCGTCCGCGACCGGCGGCTTGTCGGGGTCGAACGTCCCGGCGAACTGGGTCGCCGCCTTGGCCGACTCGTCGAAGGCGTAGCGCAGCGGGTTCGAGAGCACCGCCACCGTCGAGAGGTCGATCCGTGCGGTGCCGGGGGCACCCCGGACGGAGATGACGCCGTCCTCGATCTCGAGGTCGTCGGCGGCCACCTCGAGTGCGTCGGAGGCGATCTTCAGGGCCTTCGCCCTCACCACCCGAGCCGCGAGGGCGACGGCGTTGCCGGACATCACCGCACTGCGGGAGGCGAACGTGCCGACGGCGTACGGCATCCGGCGTGTGTCACCGGTGGTGACGTGCACGTCCTCGATCCGCACGCCGAGCTCATCGGCGACGATCTGGGCCAGGAACGTCTGATGGCCCTGTCCCTGCGTCGTCAGGCCGGTGGACACGTTGACCCGGCCGCTGGTCTCCACCTGCACGTGGCCGCCCTCGTAGGGCCCGACACCCGTGCCCTCGACGTAGCACCCGAGTCCGAGGCCCACCCGGCGCCCCTCCTTCTCGGCCTGCGCCCGGTAGGCCGTGAAGTCGTCCCACCCCACGAGGGCCTTGACCTTCGCGAGGGTTGCCGGGAAGTCACCCGAGTCGTACCTCAGGGGCCGGCCGTCCTGGAACATCAGTCCGTGGTCGTACGGCATCTCCTGGGGCTGGATGAAGTTGCGTTCTCTGACCTCGGCACGGTCGAGGCCGAGGTGGGCGGCGATGGCGTCCATCGTGCGCTCCATCGCGAAGCAGCCCTGCGGCCGTCCGGCCCCCCGGTAGGGCGTCACGATGACGGTGTTCGTGTAGAGCGACCAGAACTCGACCCGGTAGGCCCCTGGCTTGTAGGGCCCGAGGAGCTGGGTCGCCGTGATGATGGGGACGATGATGCCGTAGGGCGTGTAGGCGCCGTTGTCGTGCCAGAAGCGGACGTCGAGCGCGAGCAGGCGCCCGTCGTCGTCGAAGCCGACGGTGACCTCCTGCAGCTGGCCGCGCTCGTGCGCGCTGGAGACGAAGTGCTCGCGCCGGTCCTCGCTCCACTTGACGTCCCGGCCCAGCATCCGTGCCGCCCAGGGCACGAGCACCTCCTCGGGCCAGGGGTGCATGATCTTGACGCCGAAGCCGCCGCCGACGTCCGGGGCGACGCACTCGACCTTCGCGAGCGGCATGCGAAGCCGCCGCCGACGTCCGGGGCGACGCACTCGACCTTCGCGAGCGGCATGCCCAGCTTGGCCGCGACCGCCGCCCGGACGCCGGTGGTCGTCTGGGTGGAGGAGTACAGCCGCAGCGACTGCTCGTCGGCGTCCCAGCGGGCGTAGACGCCCCTGCCCTCGAGCGGCGTGGAGGCGCTGCGCTCGATGTGGAGCTCGAGGGTCAGGGTGTTCGGTGCGGCGGCCATCGCGGAGTCGACGTCACCGACCTCCTGGAGCAGGTGTGCACCGACGTTGTCCGGGACGTCCTCGTGGACCAGGTGGCGACCCGAGCGCGCCGTGTCGATGCCGACCACGACGGGCAGCTGTTCGTAGGTCACCCGGATGCGCTCGGCGGCGTCCTCGGCGACGTACCGGTCACGGGCGACCACCATGACGACGGCCTCGCCGACGTGGTTCACCTCGTCCTTGGCCAGGGGGTGGCCCGTGCGGGCGTGGGTGAGGGCCGGGTGGGGGATGAGGACGGGAAGCGGCTCCGCGGTGCGCTCCGTGAGGTCCTCCCACGTGTAGATCCCCTCGACGCCGTCGACCTCCCACGCGTCGTCGATGTCGATGTCGGTGACCCGGGCGTGGGCGTGCGGGCTGCGGACGAAGGCGGCCGCCAGGGCATCGTGGCCGAGGTCGTCGAGATAGCGGCCGTTACCCGTGAGGAGCCGGGGGTCCTCACGGCGCTGGACCCTCTCGCCGAACTGGCGGGTGCTCACGTCGCGCCCTCCGCACGGGCCCGGCCGGCCGGCTGGCCCGTGGGCGACCGGCGGATCTCCGCTGCCCGGCAGACGGCCGTGACGATGTTCTGGTAACCCGTGCACCGGCAGAGGTTCCCGGAGATGGCCTCCCGGGCCTCCTCGCGCGTCGGGTCCGGGTTGTCCTCGAGGTATGCCGTGATGGTGGTGACGAACCCCGGCGTGCAGAAGCCGCACTGGAGCCCGTGACACTCCGCGAACGCCTGCTGTACGGGGCTCATCCGCTCGGGGTCGTTGCCGAGGCCCTCGATCGTCGTCACCTCGTGGCCCTGGGCCGTCACGGCGAACATGAGGCACGAGCGCGCCGGCTCGCCGTCGAGCAGCACGGTGCACGCGCCACACACCCCGTGCTCGCAGCCGACGTGGGTCCCGGTCAGCCGGAGGTCGTGGCGCAGGAAGTCGGACAGCAGCCGCCGGGCCGGCGCCCGTGCCGATCGGGTGACCCCGTTGACCCGGATCCGGATGTCGATCAGCTGTTCCGCCGTCGGCTCCCTCACGCCGCCCCCTCGTCGCGCGAACGGGTGGCGGCGAGCGCCCGGCGGGTGAGCTCTGCGGCGAGCATCCGGCGGTAGTCCGCGCCGGCGTGGATGTCGGACTCCGGGTCGACGTGGGCCCGCACGAGATCGAGGAGCTCGTCCGGAACGGGCGCGGACGCCTCGGTGCCCACGAGGACCGGGCCGAGGTCGAGCACCGTCGGAACCGGCGTCACCGAGACGAACGAGGCCCGGGCCGCCCGGACGAGCCCGTCCTCCACCTCCACCGCCACGGCGACACCGGCGAGGGCGTAGTCGCCGGAGCGGCGCGCGGACTCGACGAAGGCCGTGAGCGTGCCACTCGGGAACCGGCCGAAGCGCACCGCCTCGACGAGCTCGTCGTCGGCGAGCGTCGTCTCGAGGGGGCCCTCGAAGAAGTCGGCGGCGGCGATCTCCCGGCGACCGTTCGGCCCGACCGCCTCGACGACGCCGCCGGTGAGGACGGCGACGGCGGGCATCTCCCCGGCCGGGTCGGCATGGGCGATCGAGCCGACCGTCGTGCCGCGGTTGCGGATCGCCGTGTGTGCGACGTTGCGGACGGCCTGGCGGAGCAGGGGAAGGGCGACATCCGCACCCGCGTGCCGCTCGAGACCCGCGTGCCGGACGAGGGCGCCGACCCGTACCCACCGGTCGTCGACCTCGACGCCGGCCAGCCCCGCGACGCCGTTGATGTCGACGAGGTGGCCGGGGCTGGCCAGGCGCATGTTGAGCACGGGGATGAGGCTCTGCCCACCGGCGAGGACCTTGCCGTCGTGGCCGACCTGCGCCAGCACCGCGACGGCCTCGTCGACGGTTCTCGGCGCGTGGTGCACGAACGGTCCCGGTTTCACCTGCTCGATCCTGCCTGCTCGCGGGGTGTGGGGAAAGCCGCGCCCCGCCCGGGGTGGG
>CALCXF010000009.1 GCA_937907685.1 uncultured Nostocoides sp. | reverse complement strand
GGAAGAGGATGCCGTACATCGAGTCGTTGAGCATCATGTCGAGCCGTTCCAGGCCCGCCAGTGCGGCGATCTCGGGCATGCACAACCCACTCGCGTAGTTCGTCAGCCGGACGTAGCGGCCGAGCTCCTTGCTCGACTCGTCCAGTGCCGCCCGCATGAGCCGGAAGTTCTCCTGGGTGGCGTAGGTGCCGGCATAGCCTTCGCGGGTGGCCCCCTCGGGGACGAAGTCGAGCAGGCTCTGCCCGGTCGAGCGGATGACGGCGATGACGTCCGCACCCTCCCGCGCGGCCTGCTGCGCCTGGGGGATGTCCTCGTGGATGTCACCCGTCGCGACGATGAGGTAGATCCACGGCTTCTGCTGCGGGTCGCCGTGGCGCCGGACCAACCGATCGCGCGCCGCACGCTGCCGGTCGATGGTGCGGATGCCGGCCGCGACGGCCGTGCGCGCCGCCCTCCGGGCCGCCGCGCGCTCCCTGCCGTCCGGGACCCGGAAGCCCACTCCCCCGCTCGACGCCTTCTGCGCCAGGGTCAGGACGTCAGGCGCCTCACCCCGGCGCAGCGCGTCCCACACCGGCGTCGTGACGCCCTGGTCGAGGCCCACGCCGCCCCGCACGGCGTCGACGAGGTGGTTGACCCACGGCACGTTGTCGTGGTCTGCGCCGGACAGCCCTGCCAACCGCAGCGTCGCCCGCTCGACGGACACCGTCGTGTGGCTCCTCGCGAGGTCGACGACCGGCTTCCCGGCGCGGCGCGCCAGCGCTCGGGCGCGGCGGACCGTTCTCGTGTCGAGGTCGAGGAGGTGGGGAACGGACGAAGACACGCAGTCAACCTACCAACGAGAGCGGGACGTCTTGCGGCCCCACGTGCCCATCACCACAGGATCTCCCGCGCACGACGCCTCGCACCCGTCAAGGTCGGAGGTCCTGAACCACGCCCAGGGCGCACCGGGCGATCTCGCCCTCCTCGTCGGTGGGCACCACCCAGACCTCGGCGACACTCTGCCGGGAGGAGACACGCCGCTCGTCCGGGCCCTTGGCGTTCGCCTGGTCGTCGAGCTGGAGGCCCAGCACGGCGAGCCCGCGGACGACGGCTGCTCGCAGGGTCGCGCTACCCTCCCCGATGCCCCCGGTGAAGACCACCGCGTCGAGACGGCCGAGGACGGCTGCGTAACCACCGACGTACTTGCGCAGCCGGTGGACGGTGACATCGAGGGCGAGCGTCGCGTCGGGGTCGCCCGCCGTGACCCGCTCGGTGATCGTCCGGAAGTCCGAGACCCCTGCGAGTCCGAGCAGCCCGCTCCTGCGGTTGACCGCGGTGTCGTAGTCCTGTGCCGACAGGTGGGCGACGCGGGCGAGGTATCCGCCGAGCGCGGGGTCGACATCGCCCGAGCGGGTCCCCATGACGAGTCCCTCGGCGGGTGACAGTCCCATCGACGTGTCGACGCTGCGACCGCCGGCGATCGCGCACGCGCTCGCCCCGTTCCCGAGGTGCAGCACGACGAGGTGGAGGTCCGCAGGCGAACGGCCCATGAGCTCCGCGGTGCGGCGCGACACGTAGGCGAAGGAGGTGCCGTGGAAGCCGTAGCGGCGCACGGAGTGCTGCTCTCGCCACTCTCGGGGCACGGCGTACGTGGACGCCTCCGGCGGCAGGGTCCGGTGGAACCCCGTGTCGAAGACGGCGACGTGCGGAACGTCGGGAAAGGCATCCCGCGCCCGTTCGATGCCGGTGAGGTTCGCGGGGTTGTGCAGCGGCGCGAGGTCGGCCAGTTGGCGGAGTGCCGTGAGGATGTCGTCGTCGACCAGCACCGGGTCGGCGAACCGGGCCCCCCCGTGGACGACCCGGTGACCGACGGCGAGGAGGCTGCCACCGAGGACGGGTCCGTGGTCGCTCAGCGCCCTGCGCGCGAGGGCGAAGGCCTCCGCATGCGACGGGCAGTCCACCCGATGGTGAAGGACGGTGTCACCGGCCTCATGGTGCAGGTGCGCCGCGCCGCCGATCTCCGAGACGGTGCCGTCTGCGGCAGTACGGCCGGACCTCGCGTCGACGACGCGGTACTTCAGCGATGAGGACCCGGCGTTGACCACAAAGACGTAGCCCTCTTGGCCGCGTGCACCCAACCCGCGGCCTCCGCGCCGGGGTTCCTCCCCCGACGCTGTGCCCGAGGCGATACTCACTCCGACGCCGCCTGCACAGCGGTGATCGCGACGGTGTTGACGATGTCGCGCACGTCCGCCCCCCGTGACAGGTCGTTGACCGGTCGGTTCAGCCCTTGCAGGACCGGTCCGATGGCGACGGCCTGAGCGCTGCGCTGGACCGCCTTGTAGGTGTTGTTGCCGGTGTTGAGGTCGGGGAAGATCAGCACGGTCGCACGTCCGGCCACCGGGCTGTCGGGCAGCTTGGTGCGGGCGACGGAGGGGTCGACGGCGGCGTCGTACTGGACCGGGCCGTCGAGGAGCAGGTCGGGCGCCCGCTCGCGAGCGAGGGCGGTGGCCCGACGGACCTTGTCCACGTCGGCTCCGGTGCCCGACTCACCTGTTGAGTACGAGAGCAGGGCGACACGGGGGGTGATGCCGAACTGCTGGGCGGTGCGGGCAGAGGAGACCGCGATGTCGGCGAGCTGCTCGGCGGTGGGGTCGGGGTTGACCGCGCAGTCGCCGTAGACGAGCACGCGGTCCGCCAGGCACATGAGGAACACGCTCGAGACCACCGAGACGCCCGGAGCGGTGCGCACGATCTCGAGCGCCGGGCGGATGGTGTGGGCGGTCGTGGTGATGCAGCCGGACACCATGCCGTCCGCCAGACGGGCGTGTACCAGCATCGTTCCGAAGTAGCTCGCGTCGAGGACGCGGTCGAGGGCTGTCTCGAGCGTGATGCCCTTGTGCGCCCGCAGTCGGGCGTACTCACGGGCGAACTCCTCACGCAGCGGGCTCGTCGCCGGGTCGACGACGCTGGCGGCCGAGACGTCGACGCCGAGCTGTCTCGCCACACCGCGCACCACCTCCTCGTCGCCGAGCAGGGTCAGGCGGGCGATGCCGCGTGCGATGATCCGCTCGGCCGCCATGAGAATCCGCTCCTCGGCGCCCTCGGGCAGCACGAGGTGAGCGGACGCAGCGCGGGCCCGCTCGACGACGTCGTGCTCGAACATCAAGGGCGTCACGGCGCCTTCCGCGACCCTGTCCTCGCCGGCGACGGCGCCGAGGTCGACCGCATCCTCCACGAGCGCGACTGCGGCGCGCACCTTGCGCTCGGACGCCATGGTGATGCGGCCCTCCACCGGGCCGAGTGCGGTGACCGTCGCCATCGTGTCGCCGCCGGTCGCGACGATCGGGAGGCGGATGCCGAGTCCCGCCACCAGCCGGTCGACCTGCGGGGAGGGCGCGAAGCCGCCGTTGAGGACGACGCCCGACAGCGACGGGAGCGTCGTGGACTGGTGCGCGAGCAGGACCCCGAGCAGCACATCCTCACGGTCAGCCGGGATGATGACGACGCCGTCCTCGACGAGCCGGTCGATGACATGGGGCATCGACATGGCCGCGACGACGAGGCCGGAGCACTCGCGCTCGAGCAGCGCTGCGTCGCCGTGGACAAGGGTGCCCCGGCAAGCCGCCATGAGGTCTCCTACGGTCGGCCAGCGGAGGAGGGACACCTCGGGAAGGGTCCAAGCAGGCACCATGCTCAGGCGCTCGTGCAGCGCCGCGGTGACGTCGGGCGCCCCCTCTGTCGACACCTGGTTGACGACCACCCCGGCGACCTGCGCGTGCTCGTCCCTCGCGGGCCTGGACCGACACGGCCAGGCCGGCCGCGACGTCAGGTGGTCGCGGTCCCGTGCCGGGGCGACGAGGACCATGGGGGTCGCGAGGTTGGCCGCGATCCGGGCATTCGTCGAGAACTCGGTGGGGGCCGCGACTCCGGTGAAGTCGGTGCCGACGACCAGGACGCAATCGTGCCCGCGGGCAACCTCGTGGAACCGGTCGACGACCGTGCCCAGGGCGCGTTCGGGCGCAGCATGGAGAGCCTCGTCGGTGATGCCGTGGCAGGCGTCGAGGGGGAGGTCGCTGCGGACCTGTCGTAGGAGAACGGCGAGCAGATCGTCGGCGTGCGGCCCGGCGCGGACCACGGGCCGGAAGACACCCACCCTGCGATGCCGGCGGCTGAGCTGGTGGGCCACCCCCACGGCGACGGCCGACTTGCCCGACCGTGCCTCCGTGCCGGCGAGGTAGAGCGACCTCACCGGTCGAGCCCGCCCCAGGTCCAGTCGTTGATGTCGGGAATGTCGGCGAGGTGCTCCCGGATGTAGGCCCCGTGCTCGTCCAGCCGCGCGCGGCACAGCGCCACGAGGTCCTGCCACCCCCGAGGCCGTGGGGTCGCGCGGCGCAGGACCTCCATGGCCAGGTGGAACCGACTCATCCGGTTGAGAACGACCATGTCGAAGGGCGTCGTCGTCGTGCCCTGCTCCGAGAAGCCACGCACGTGGAAGCGCCCGGGGCTCGAGCGGCCGTGCACGAGTTGGTGCACGGCCCGCGGGTAGCCGTGGAACGCGAAGACGACGTGCCGGTCAGCGGTGAAGAGGTCGTCGAACTGGCTGTCGGAGTATCCATGGGGGTGGTCTGCCTCCGGCAGGAGGGCCATGAGGTCGACGACGTTGACGAAGCGGAACCGCAGGTCTGGCACGTGCTGGTGGAGCAACTCTGCCGCAGCGAGCGCCTCCTGCGTCGGGACGTCACCGGCACACGCGATGACGATGTCCGGGATGTCCCCGGCTGTGGCCGTGCTCGCCCACTCCCACGTGCCGGCACCCTGGGCGCAGTGCCGGTGGGCCTGCTCGAGGGTGAGGTACTGGAGGTGCTTCTGCTTGTCGACGACGATGAGGTTGACGTGGTCGGTGCTGCGAAGGCAGTGATCCGTGATCGACAGGGTGGTGTTGGCGTCCGGCGGCAGCCAGACCCGCACGACGTCGGGAGCGAGCGGGATGAGGCTGTCGATGAGGCCGGGGCCCTGGTGCGAGAAGCCGTTGTGGTCGTTGCGCCAGCACGTCGAGGTGAGCAGAACGTTGAGCGAGGACACCGACGCCCGCCAGGGCAGGGTCTGGGCGTGCTGGAGCCACTTGACGTGCTGCACGGCCATCGACGCCGACACCATGGCGAAGGCCTCGTACGTCGCGAAGACCCCGTGCCGGCCAGTGAGGAGATAGCCCTCCAGCCAGCCCTCGCACAGGTGCTCGCTGAGCACCTCCATGACCCGTCCGTCCGGCCCGATAGCGGTGTCGGTGTCGAGGATCGGTCCCATGAAGCATCGGTCCGTCTCCTCGAAGACGGCCTGCAGCCGGTTGCTCGCCGTCTCGTCGGGGCAGAAGAGGCGAAAGCTGCCGCCGCCATCGGCGCGGACCGTCGCGGCGTACAGGTCGCGCATCAGCCGCCCGGCGGTCACGGTGTTCTCCACCGTGGTGACGCCTGGCGCGTCGACCTCGACGGCGTAACGGTCGAGCGCCGGCATCGGCAGGTCCTCGCGCAGCCGCCCACCGTTGGCGTAGGGCGTGGCCGACATTCGGCGGTCGCCCTCGGGCGACAAGGCCTTGAGCTCCGGGGCGAGGCGGCCGTCCTCGTCGAACAGAGACGCCGGGTCGTACGACCGCAGCCACTCCTGAAGCATTCGCAGATGCTCGGGGTTGTCGGTCAGGCCCGACAGCGGGACCTGGTGGCTGAGGTTCGTGCCCTCGACCTGGATGCCGTCGACGACGTCAGGGCCGGTCCAGCCCTTCGGGGTGCGCAGGATGACGGCCGGCCACTGGTGCCGCACCGCCGCGCTGGGCCCGTCGCCGAGCCGGGCATGGGCCTGGATGGACCGGATGGAGTCGTGGGAGGAGCGCAGGGCGGCCAGCAGAGCTGGGAACACCTCTCGTGGGTCGTCACCAGCGACGGTCACGGGGTCCCAGCCCTGGCTGCGAAGGTATGCCTCCACGTCCTCGTCGCTCGCCCGGCCGAGCACCGTGGGGCCGGCGATCTTGTAGCCGTTGAGGTGGAGGATCGGCAGCACAGCGCCGTCGCGGCGGGGGTTGAGGAAGGTGGGCAGCCGCCAGGACGCCGCCAACGGCCCGGTCTCCGCCTCTCCATCGCCGACGACACAGGCGACGAGGAGGTCGGGGTGGTCGAAGGCCGCCCCCGCGGCGTGAGCCAGCGCGTAGCCCAGTTCGCCACCCTCGTGGACGCTCCCGGGCGTCTGCACGCTGACGTGGCTGGGCACACCTCCTGGCGACGAGAACTGGCGGAACAGGGCGCGGATGCCGTCGGCGTCATCGGCGACGTGCGGGTAGACCTCGGTGTAGGTGCCCTCGAGCCAGGCGGCGGCCACGAGAGCCGGACCGCCGTGCCCCGGGCCGGTGACGTAGAGCCAGTCCCCGTCACGCTCGCGGATCACCCGGTTGAGCAGGGCGTACACCATGGACAGCCCTGGGCTGGTGCCCCAGTGGCCGAGCAGCCGCGGCTTGACGTGGTCGAGCACGAGGGGGTCGCGCAGGAGCGCATTGTCCCTGAGGTAGATCTGGCCGATCGTGAGGTAGTTCGCGGCCGCCCACCAGCGAAGGTCGAGGTCGAGGTCGGCGGGAGGGTAGGTCAGCGCGTCGTCGTCCTCGCTCATCGACATACCCCCCCGAGGCGGGTAGGCCGCGGCAAGCCCTCTCGCCCGCTCACCCGCGGCTCAGTCCTCGACCGGCGCGACGAGCCAGCGCTTTGCCTCGTCGACGTCCTCGTCGTCGAACAGCCGGATCCGACCCGGCATCATCCAGCCGAAGGCCGTGATCGCCTTTTCGACCCAGTCCACGTCGGTCGCGACCGCGATCCGCTCCCAGCCCGTCGGGTGACCCGCCCAGAGCCGGGTGTCGGACCACATCGCCCCTGCGGAGTAGGACTCCAAGTCGTCGCCCAGGACGTACAGGAGCTTCACGGGGCCGGACGCGATCGCGGCGGTCAGGGCCGGGACGAGAACGGTCTCGTAGTCGTCGGCGGTCACGGTCCCGGTGGCCTCGAAACCGATGGTCCCCGGGGGCATGTCGGACATGGTGGTGATCACAGTTGCTCCCGTCGGCCGGAGCGGCGGAGGTCACCGCTCCATTGACAACGACGACATGCTCCCATGCGCCGAGCCGTCGCGCTCCGTGCACCTCGGCGCTGACGTCATGGGGGCCCGGCCCACCCTCGCCGGGTGATGGCAGCCGACCTCCGGTCGGGGATGCTGCAGGGACCCAACGTCGTCTCATCAGGGAGTGGGTCGTGAGCCAACCGAACCAGCCGGCACCCGCGGCCGAGCTCGCCTCCACGCGTGGGACGACGGCGTGGCACACCCTGTCCGCCGAGGACGTTCTGCGGTTGACCGGGTCCGACGCGTCGGCCGGGCTCTCGACACCCGAGGTGGAAGAACGGACGCGCCGGTTCGGTCCCAATCGTTTCACCGCGGCGCAGTCCGAGTCGCCCCTGCGCGCCTTCCTGCGCCAGTACGCCGACCCTATGCAGATCGTGCTCCTCGTCGCGGGGATCGGGAGCCTCTACCCGCTCAAAGAGATCGGTACCGGCATCCTGCTGTTGGCCCTGACGGTCTTCAACGCCGTCCTCGGCCTCCGTCAGGAGGGAAAGGCGGCAGCCGCAGTGGCCGCCCTGCAGAAGATGATGATCGTCACCGCACGTGTGAAGCGTGACGGCATGCTGGCGGAGATGCCGGCCGAGCAGCTGGTGCCCGGGGACGTCGTCGCCGTCGAGGCCGGGGACATCGTCCCTGCCGACGGTCGCCTGCTCTGGGCTGCCACGCTCGAAGTCGCCGAGTCCGCACTCACCGGGGAGAGCATCCCGGTGTCCAAAGGCACCCAGGCCGTGGCCCTGGAGGAGACGCCACTCGGGGACCGGATCGACATGGTGTACATGAACACCAACGTCACGAGAGGTTCCGGCGAGTTCGTTGTCGTCGCCACGGGGATGTCAACGGAGGTCGGCCACATCTCCGGGCTGCTCCAGGGGGAGAAGGAGTCCAAGACACCCTTGACCCGTCAGCTGGACGCGCTGACCCGACAGATCTTCCTCATCGCGGGTCTGGCCCTGCTCGTCTCCGTCGTGCTCAACCTCGCGCGCGGTGAGACGTTCACCGCCATCTTCCACGCGGCCGTCGCCTTCGCCATCGGCGCTCTACCGGAGAACATGCCTGCCGTCGTCACGACGATCCTCGCCTACGGGACCCAGGCCCTGGCGAAGGTGGGGGCGATCATGAAGCGCCTCCAGTCGACCGAGACGCTGGGTTCGACCTCAGCGATCAACTCCGACAAGACGGGGACGCTCACCCTCAACGAGATGACGGCCGTCCAGCTGGTTGTCGTCGGGCGCAGGTATGCGGTGGACGGTGCCGGTTACTCGGGCCAGGGCCGCATCACCCACGTGGCCGGGCAGCGGGACATCCCCCTGGACGACATCCTCCTTCCGATGGTCCTCGCCTCCGACGCCGTCGTGGACGAGGGAGTGCTCATCGGTGACCCCACCGAGGGGGCACTTGTCGCCCTGGCGGCCAAGGGCGGTGTGCACGCGGAGTCGACCCGTGCGGCTTACCCTCGCGTCGCGGTGCTGCCGTTCGACGCCGCGTACAAGCTCATGGCCACCTTCCACCGCATGTCCGACGACTCCGGCACCGAGGTGGTCCGCTGCTTCGTCAAGGGCGCCCCTGACGAGCTCCTGGCCAGGGCCGCGACCGTGTTCGATGCCGACGTCGGCAACGTGCCCGCTGACGGTGTGTTCCGCGAGAAGTACCTCGCCGAGAACGCGCGCCTCGGCCAGGAGGGGCTGCGGGTGCTTGCGACAGCGCGCAAGGACTTCGCCGTGGCTGACGTCGACTCGGGGGCGGACCTGCTCCCTCTCGTCGCGGACGGTCTGGAGCTGCTGTCGCTCGTCGGGATCGTCGACCCGCCGCGGCCCGCCGCGAAAGCGTCGATCGCGAGCGCGAGGGCGGCCGGCATTCGCGTCCGGATGATCACCGGCGACCACGCGGTGACGGGCGGCGCCATCGCCCGCCAGCTCGGGATCGAAGGCACCGTCCTGACCGGTGCAGAGTTCGCGGCCATGGACGACGATGAGGCGCTGGAGCGAATCGACGACATGGGGGTCATCGCCCGGGTGACGCCGCAGGACAAGGTCAGGCTGGTGAACCTCCTCAAACGGCAAGGCCGAATCGTCGCGATGACCGGCGACGGGGTGAACGACGCCCCTGCCCTCAAGGCCGCAGACATCGGCATCGCGATGGGTATCACGGGTACCGACGTCGCCAAGGACGCCGCCGTGATGGTCCTCACGGACGACAACTTCTCGACGATCGTCAAGGCCGTCGAGATGGGACGAGGTCTGTACGACAACCTCGTCAAGTACATCCGGTTCCAGATGGGGTGCCTTTTCGGCTTCATCGTCTCGTTCCTCGGGGCAGCGGTCTTCACCATCGCCGGCGGGGTGCCGTTCCTTCCCCTGCAGACCCTGTGGATCAACTTCACGACGATGCTCCTCCAGGCGGTCGGACTGGGCTACGGACAGCCCGCGGCGAGACTGATGGACCGTCCCCCGCGCGACCCGGCGGAGCCGATCCTGCCGCGCCGCGAGATGGTCTGGCTCGTGGTCATCGGGCTCGTCATGGGCGGCGCCACCCTCGGGGTCATCACCTGGGCGGAGGCCGAGTTCGGCCGGCCCGTGGCGCTGACCATGGGCGTCGTGACGTTCTCGTTGGCAAGCCTGTTGTTCTCCTTGGCCACCAGGGATGAGACGCGCACGGTCTTCTCGATGGATACGCTGTCGGACCGGACCCTCGTGAGGTCCACCGGGATCTCCGTCGTCACGCTGATCCTGGCAACCGTGTTCGGGCCGCTGCAGGCGTTCCTCGAAACGGTCCCTCTCGACCTGGTCCAGTGGGCCGTCTGCTGTGGCGCCGCGCTGCCCGTGCTGGTCGCCTCGGAGGTCCGGGCGGCGCTGCTTCAGCGCAGAACACCCCGCACGTAGGGGTTCTCATCTCTGCGCACGACCACGAAGCGGCCGTCCGCTCGTTGGGCCGTGCGGTGCCCTGGACGCCGCGTGGCACGCTCCAGTCGCGCGTGCCCCGAGAGCGCTGCTGTGCGGTGACCACCCGAGGCTCAAGGAGTGCGGTGGATGGCAACACCGTCCCGCATCGTGAGCCGACACGTCGGAAGCGGGTCGTCGCCGCTGACGTCCGGCCACCCCTCGGGTGAGGCATCGGTCGTCGTCCACACCGCCAGCGTCGCGGGCCGGCCGAGGCCGAGCACTCCTCCCCCGTCCTCGCGAGCCGCTGTCCAGCCCCCGACCGTGTGGGCGGCGACTGCGGCCCCCACGTCGAGCCGCTGGTCGGGGTCGTGGTGCCGGACGGCGGCCCTGACGGTGGC
>CALCXF010000008.1 GCA_937907685.1 uncultured Nostocoides sp. | reverse complement strand
GCGGCACGCCGCTTCCGGGGAGACCTTCGACGTCCTCGACCCGAGCACCAACGAGGTGGTCGAGACCGTCACACTCGCCGGACCCGACGACGTCGACGCTGCCGTGGGGGCGGCGGCCACGGCCTTCCGCGAGTGGTCCCGGGCGACACCGGCCGAGCGGTCGACGGTCCTCCTCGACGCGGCCCGGCTCCTCGACGGGCGCGCCGACGACCTGGCCAGGCTGGAGTCACGGCAGGCGGGGAAGCCCATCCGCCTCGCCCGCGAGTTCGACGTGCCCGGCACGGTCGACAACACGGCGTTCTTCGGGACTGCGGCCCGGCGCCTCGACGGGATGGCCTCGGCCGAGTACTCCGGCGACCACACGTCCTCCATCCGACGGGAGCCGATCGGCGTCGTCGGCTCGATCGCCCCGTGGAACTACCCGCTCCAGATGGCGGCCTGGAAGGTGCTCCCCGCCATCGCCGCAGGGAACACCATCGTCCTCAAGCCCGCGGAGATCACCCCGCTGACCTCGATCCTCTTCGCGGAGGCGTTCACCGAGGCGGGAGCGCCCGCGGGGGTCGTCAACGTCGTGACGGGCACCGGCCCGGTCGCGGGCCAGCACCTCGTCGGTCACCCCGACGTCTCGATGGTGTCCTTCACCGGCTCGACCGGGGTGGGCAGACGGGTCATGGCCGTGGCCGCCGAGACCGGCAAGCGGGTGCACCTCGAGCTCGGTGGCAAGGCCCCCTTCGTCGTCTTCGACGACGCCGATCTCGAGGCCGCGGTCCACGGTGCGGTCGCCGCATCCCTCATCAACACCGGTCAGGACTGCACCGCCGCCACGCGCGCGATCGTGCACCGCTCGCTCCACGACGACTTCGTCGATGGCGTGGCCGCGCTCATGGCATCGGTGCGGATGGGACCGACCAGCGATGAGGACACCGACCTGGGGCCTCTGTCGTCGCAGGGGCACCAGGCCAAGGTGTCCGGCATGGTGGACCGGGCGCGTGACTACGCCAAGGTCGTCACCGGCGGTCGCGCCCCGGGCGGAGAGCTGTCCCGCGGCTGCTACTACGAGCCGACCGTCGTGTCCGACGTCCCCCTGGACTCCGAGCTGTGGCGGGACGAGGTGTTCGGGCCGGTGCTGGCCGTCGTGGCGTTCGACGACGACGACGAGGCCATCCGCTTGGCCAACGACACGGCGTTCGGCCTCGCCGCCTCGGCGTGGACCCGCGACACCTACCGCGCCGGGCGGGCAACCCGCGAGATCGCCGCCGGGTGCGTGTGGGTCAACGACCACATCCCGATCATCAGCGAGATGCCTCACGGCGGGTACCGCCACAGCGGCTTCGGCAAGGACATGTCGGCGTACTCCTTCGACGAGTACACGAACGTCAAGCACGTCATGCACGACACGACCGCGGTGGCCCACAAGCCGTGGCATCGCACGATCTTCACCCTGCCCGGCTGAACGGGCCGGGTACCCGGACGACCCGAGAGGCAACCGGCTGATGAGCAGCTTCCCCGAGACCGAGATCCGCGTCGACGCCGAGCGTGGCGCCCGGGTGGCTCAGGACGACCGAGCACACGTGTTCCACTCCTGGTCGGCGCAGGCGCTCATCACCCCCTTGCCCATCGCCGGGGCGTCGGGGAGCCACTTCTGGGACTTCGAGGGCACGCGTTACCTCGACTTCTCCAGCCAGCTCGTCAACGTCAACATCGGCTACCAGCACCCCAAGCTCGTGGCGGCGATCCAGGAGGCCGCGGCCCGCCAGTGCACGATCGCGCCCAGCTTCGCCGACGAGTCCCGCTCGGAGGCAGCCCGACTGATCGCCGAGCGGGCCCCGGGTGACCTGGACAAGGTCTTCTTCACCAACGGTGGAGCCGAAGCCAACGACCATGCGGATGGCGCGCCTGCACACCGGCCGCCAGAAGGTGCTCGCGACCTACCGCAGCTACCACGGCGCCACCGCGGGTTCCATCACGGCGACCGGTGACCCCCGGCGGTGGCCCAACGAGCCGGGGATGCCGGGCATCGTCCACTTCTGGGGGCCCTACCCCTACCGCTCGGCCTTCCACGCGAGGACCGAGGCGGAGGAGTGCGAGCGAGCCCTCCAGCACCTGCGCGACGTCATCGCCTTCGAGGGCCCGTCGACGATCGCGGCGCTGATCCTCGAGACGGTCGTCGGCACCAACGGCATCCTCGTGCCCCCGGACGGCTACCTCGCAGGGGTCCGGGAGATCTGTGACGAGCACGGCATCGTCTGGATCGCCGACGAGGTCATGGCCGGCTTCGGCCGGTGCGGTGAGTGGTTCGCCGTCGACCGCTGGGACGTCACCCCGGACCTCATCTGCTTCGCCAAGGGCGTCAACTCTGGTTACGTCCCGATCGGCGGCGTCGTCATCTCGGCCGCGATCGCCGAGACCTTCGAGCGACGTGTCTTCCCCGGTGGGCTCACCTACTCGGGACATCCGCTCGCCTGCGCCTCAGCCGTCGCGTCGATCCGGATCTTCGAGGAGGAGGGCATCCTCGAGAACGTCCGAAAGGTCTCCGACACGGTTGTCGCCCCGAGGCTGGCCGAGCTCGCGGAGCGGCACCCCAGCGTCGGGGAGGTGCGGGGCCTCGGGTTCTTCTGGGCACTCGAGCTGGTCCGCGACCGCGGGACGCGCGAGCCGCTCGTACCCTTCAACGCGAGCGGCGAGGCCGCCGGCCCGATGAACGAGTTCGCGGGGGCTTGCAAGGAACAAGGACTGTGGCCCTTCGTCCACTTCAACCGCACGCACGTGGTGCCTCCGTGCACGACGACCGCGGACGAGATGGCCGAAGGCCTCGACATGCTCGACCGCGCGCTCGAGGTCGCCGACCGGTTCACCGCCTGATGGCTCCCGCGCGCCGGCTCTGTCTCTGACGGCGGCCTCCACGGGGTGGAGCGGTGGCCCGCCTTGACATTCTGCTCAGGCACCCCGCGCCAGTGACCCCGCTCCCTATCCCCGGGACCAGGTGCTCCGGCGCGACGCGACGCGCGGCACGAGCCGGTCTCGGGCTCTGTGCCGGGGCCTCGGCTCGAGCGGCATGTGGACGGCGTCCGTGGAATGTCGGTGGCACGGCATACGGTTGGTGGTTCAGGAGTCGGGTGTTGGTGCCCGAGAGGTCACTGCGGAGGTCGCGACGTTGGGACGCGTGGTGACCGTCGAGCGCCTCGCGGACCTCAGCAACCGCGAGCTCGACGATGTCTGCGGCACGGTGACCGTGGCTCGCGGGCTCGCCTACGCCCGGCAGGGGCGGGTCTCGGACTACGAGCTCTCCGCCGACGGCACCCATGCCACCGGGTGGGTGGCCGGGAGCACCGGGCAGACCTACCTGACCCACGTGTCGCTGCACCCGGTGTCGACGCCGTCCGCCGGTCGGCGCCCGCTGCAGCGTTGGCAGAGCGACTGCACGTGCCCCGTGGCGGGAGACTGCAAGCACGCGGTCGCGGTGGTCGCGGCGGTCCGCGAGCACCAGCCCGTCCTCGACACCCTGGCCGGCCGCCCCGCGGCCCCCCGGCCGACGTGGGAGCGTGCGCTCGGCGGGCTCCTCGACGAGGGGGACGCCCGGCCCGACACCACACCGGTCGGCCTGCTCATCGAGAGCGCGGCACTGGGTCCGGGTCGTGCCCGCGGCGACGACCCGGCACGCGAGCAGCTCAGGGTGCGGCCCGTCGTCCCCGGCGCTCGTGGCGGCTGGATCCGCACCGGAGTCTCCTGGGAGACGTTCGCCGGCGGGTACTACGGGTTCGGCCGGGTCTCGTTCGCCGACGACCACCGCGACGCACTCACCGCCCTGGCCGACGCCCACCGCCGGTCCGTGCGCGCGTTCGGCTACGGGCGGATGCCGGACGCGATCCTCCTCGACCACCTCGGCCCCCACTGGGTGGCCCTGCTCCGGGCGGCCGACCGGGCGGGGGTGCGGCTCCTGACCGACCTCGGTGAAGGGGGCGCGGTGGCGTTCGCACCCGACCCGGCTGAGCTCGTCGTCGAGGTCGTCCGCACCGACGACGGTGCCGAGCTCCACCCGCGCCTCGACCTGCCGACCGGCTCGGTCGGCACGACCCACCTCGTGGGGCAGCCGGCGACGGGGTTCTGGCTGCGCGACGTCGACACGCTCGTGCTCGGGGCCCTCGCCGAACCGCTCGACGGCACACGTCAGCGACTGCTCGACCTCGGCGTCGTCGAGGTGCCCGAGGCCGACTGGGCCCGGTTCACGGTGACCCACCTACCGGGACTGCGCCGGAAGGCGCGGGTGCGCAGCCGCTCCGCGGACCTCCCCCTGCCGGATGCCGTGCCGCCCCGGCTGGCCCTGACCGTCACCTTCGAGCCGGGGCACCGGGCGCACCTGGAGTGGGGCTTCCGGTACGGCGCCGTGGGCGGCGGGGTGTTCGTGCCGATGTCCGTGGAGGACCCGGACCCGATGCGTGACCGAGCCGCAGAGCGGGCACTCGTCGACGGGTTGCTCGCTGTCGAGGAGGTCGCGGCCTTCGAACCACTGTGGCAGGTCGTGGCCCGGGCGCGGCGGCTCGTGCCCGAGACACGGCTGCACGGGTTCACGACGGTGGCCCTCACCGGCCTGCTCCCGGTGTTCGAGGAGCACCAGGGGCTGGAGCTCACGGTCGTCGGGGATCCGGCCGACTACAGCGAGGCGGTCGACGCGCCGCTCATCCAGGTCTCGACGTCCGACCCGGCTGACGGGGCGACAACCGACTGGTTCGACCTCGGCATCTCGGTGACGGTCGCCGGAGAGGACGTGCCGTTGGCGCCGCTCATCGAGGCGATCGCGCGGGGGCACGAGCACCTCATCCTCGACAGCGGCACGTGGTTCTCGCTGGAGCGGCCCGAGCTCGAGGCCCTGCGCGCGCTCGTGGAGGAGGCGCGCTCCCTGCAGGACAAGCCCAGCGACCCGTTGCGGATCTCGGTGGTGCATGCGGGGCTGTGGGAGGAGCTGTCCGCGCTCGGCGTGGTGGAGCAGCAGAGCGCGAGGTGGTCGCAGGCGGTGGACTCGCTCCTTCGCCTGGATGCCGTCGAGCCCGCCGGCCTGCCGGTGGGCCTGGAGGCGAGGTTGCGGCCGTACCAGGTGGAGGGGTTCCGGTGGCTGTCCCTGCTCTGGGACTGTGGCCTCGGCGGGGTGCTGGCCGACGACATGGGGCTGGGCAAGACCCTGCAGATGCTCGCCATGGTCCTGCGTGCCTCCGAGCGAGGCGAGCTCGTGGACCCGGTGCTCGTCGTCGCCCCCACATCCGTGCTGGCGACGTGGGAGAGCGAGGCGGCCCGGTTCGCGCCGGCCCTGCGCACCGTGGTCCTCGACCGCACCCGCGCGAAGGCCCGGGTGGGGCTGGACGACGCGATCGCCGGGGCGCAGGTCGTCATCGCGTCGTATGCCGTCGTGCGGATCGACGAGGCGGTCTTCCGGTCACGGCCATGGGCCGCTGTGGTGCTCGACGAGGCGCAGTTCGTCAAGAACCACCAGGCCAAGACCTACCAGGCGGTGCGGCGTCTCACGGCCCGGGCCAAGTTCGCCATCACCGGCACGCCCCTCGAGAACTCGCTCATGGACCTGTGGTCGCTCCTGTCGATCGTCGCGCCCGGGCTGCACCCGAGACCGGCGCTGTTCAAGGAGAGCTGGGCCAGGCCGATCGAGAGCCTGGGTGACGCGGAGCGGCTGGCGGCCCTCCGGCGACGCATCCGCCCGTTGATGCTGCGGCGCACCAAGGAAGCGGTCGCCGGGGAGCTGCCGCCGAAGCAGGAGCAGGTGCTCTCGGTCGAGCTCCATCCCCGGCACCGCGCGGTGTACGACCGGCACCTCCAGCGGGAGCGCCAGCGGTTGCTCGGCCTCATCGACGACGTGCAGGGAAACCGGATCGCCATCCTTCGCGGGCTGACGGTCCTGCGGCAGCTGTCCCTCGACCCCTCCTTGGTCGACGAGGCGTATGCCGGGCTGGCGCCGTCGGCGAAGGTGGACGCTCTCGTGGAGCAGCTCGGCGAGCTGTCCCAGGAGGGCCACCGGGCGCTGGTCTTCTCCCAGTTCACCGGGTTCCTGCGGATCGTGCGAGCTCGGCTCGAGACCGAGGGCATCGCCTACGAATACCTCGACGGGGCGACGCGCAACCGCGCTGAGCGGATCGCGGCCTTCCGGGAGGGTGACGCACCGGTGTTCCTCATCTCCCTCAAGGCGGGCGGGTTCGGGTTGACGCTCACCGAGGCGGACTACGTCTTCGTGCTCGACCCCTGGTGGAACCCGGCGGCGGAGGCCCAGGCCATCGACCGCACGCACCGCATCGGCCAGACCCGCTCGGTCAACGTCTACCGGATGGTCTCGCGCGACACGATCGAGGAGAAGGTCGTCGCGCTCCAGGAGCGCAAGCGCGACCTCTTCGCCCGAGTCGTCGACGAGGGGGCGGCCATGTCCTCCGCCCTGAGCGCGGACGACCTGCGTGAGCTCCTCAGCATCTGAGCGGGGGCCGCACCACCCGAGGCCACATGGGTGGTCGGCGGTGGCGCCGCTCAGCGGGAAGGGGAGCTCCGGGCCACGCTCGCCAGGTCGCGGATCTGACAACCTGTCACACGAGGACGTCTCGGATGGGGGTGGGTGATGCCGGTCCAGGATGCGCCCGAGGTGACACCTCCCAGGGGTGACGCCACAGGGCGTGGCGTCGTGCTGACGGCAGCGGGGCCGAACATGCGTGGTGTGCTGCATGACTGCTCACTCCCCACGTTTCGCCGCTTCGCCGAGCGCTGGGGCTACGCCGTGCGGGCCGTCGAGCTGGAGCTGGACGGTGTGGCCACCGACGAGGCGGCCCAACGGGCGAAGTGGGCGAAGGTGTCCCTCCTTCGCCGGGCGCTGCGCGAGTTCCCCCTCGTGCTGTGGCTTGACGCCGACGTCCTCGTGATGCGCACTGACGAGGACGTGGCAGACCACCTCCACCCCGACCACTTCCAGGCCCTCGCCCTCGAGCACGTCCCGGACGAGCACCGCGTCAACCCGAACACGGGCGTGTGGCTGTTGCGCTCGTGCCGGCAGGCGTTCGACTTCCTCGACGCCGTCGAGGCCGCAGGCCAGCAGCCGGGCCCGTGGGCCGACCAGGGGGCGGTGCTCGCGGTCCTCGGCTGGTGTCGCGGCGACGACGCCTACCACTGGGCCCGTCCTGGCCCGGGCTCACCGTTCCTCGCCGGGACGAGCTGGCTCCCACCGGGCTGGAACCAGCCGCACGTCGACGACCGGACGACCGAGAACTGCTACAACTCGTCCCCGGAGTCCTACGCCAACCGTCCCACCGTGCGACGCCCACAGGCGCTGCACTTCATGGGGATGACGGCACAGGCCCGCGCCCACCACATGGCCTCCCACGCGTCTGCCGCACTCGCGACACCTGCAGACGTCACCGACCCTGGCTCCACCTGACGGAGCGGCACCTCGGTCGTCCGCGCCGGAGCCTTCCTCGGACCGCCCCAGGCAGCCGCGTCGGAGGACGGTCCGGTCAGTCGGGGCGAGTCATCGCGGCGGGGTCGATCCACCTGTCGTAGTCGGCCTCCGTGACAGCGCCGGACGCCAGCGCTGCGTCGCGCAACGTGGAGCCGTCCTTGTGGGCCTGCTTGGCGATGGCGGCGGCGGTGTCGTAGCCCACGTGCGGCGCCAACGCCGTGACGAGCATGAGGTCGGCGTCGAGGTGTTCGGCGATCTTCTGCCGGTCGGCCTCCAGACCGGAGACGCAGTGCGCCGTGAACGACCGACAGGCATCGGAGAGCAACCGGATCGACTCGAGCACCGCGTGAGCCATCACCGGCGTGAAGACGTTGAGCTGGAAGTTTCCCTGCGACCCGGCGAAGCCCACCGTGGCGTCGTTGCCGAACACCCTCGTCACGACCATGGTCATCGCCTCGGACTGGGTGGGGTTGACCTTGCCCGGCATGATGGAGGAGCCCGGCTCGTTCTCGGGGATCCGCAGCTCGCCGATCCCTGTCCGGGGCCCCGACGCCAGCCACCGCACGTCGTTCGCCATCTTCATGAGCGCACCGCCCAGGGTCCGCAACGACGAGCTCACCGCCACGAGGGCGTCGTGCGAGGCGAGCTGCACGAACAGGTTCTCCGCCTGGTGGAACTTCTCCCCCGTCTGCACCGACAGGTGCTGCGCGACCAGGGGACCGAACGCCGCCGGCGCATTGAGCCCTGTTCCGACTGCGGTCCCACCGATCGCCAACGCACGGGCCCGGTCCCCGGCATACCGGATGTCGGCCTGCGCGTCCCGGATCTGGGCCGCCCAGGCCCCGATCTCCTGGCCGAGGGTCACCGGCGTGGCGTCCTGGAGGTGGGTCCGGCCGACCTTGACGACGTCGCCGAGCTCGCTCGCCTTGTCCTCCAGTGCGGCGACCAGCCCGTCGACCGCCGGGTGCAGCCGCTCGACCAGCTCGAGGACCACCGCGACGTGCACGGCCGTGGGGAAGGTGTCATTGCTCGACTGGCTGCGGTTGACGTCGTCGTTCGGGTGCACCGGCGACTTGCTGCCGAGCTCCCCGCCCATCAGCTCGATCGCGCGGTTGGCGATGACCTCGTTGGCGTTCATGTTGCTCTGCGTGCCCGAGCCGGTCTGGAAGACGACGAGGGGGAAGTGGTCGTCGAGCTCGCCGCGCGCGACCTCGTCAGCGGCCTGGACGACCGCCCGGGCGACCTCAGCGTCGAGCAGGCCGAGGTCGGCGTTCGCCAGAGCGGCCGACTTCTTGAGCAGACCCAGCCCCCGCACGACGGCCCGCCCCCACACGAACGTGTCACGGCCGATGTCGAAGTGCTCGAGACTGCGCTGCGTCTGCGCACCCCAGTAGCGGTCGTCGGGCACCTCGACGGCGCCCATCGTGTCCTTCTCCATGCGGCTCACCACTCCCCCACCGTATGCCGCTGCCCTCGCCCGGGGCGACGGTGGAGGCCACGAGCCTCGCCGGCTCCCGGCGAGGTGAGGGCACTGGCCGCCCGCACCAGGTCTCGGCTCGACCGGGACGGCGGGTCAGCGCTCTGAGCGGTCCTCCGGCTGGGCAGCGGCATCCGAGGTCGATGCGCTCGAGGTGCCCGGCCCGCTCGAGGTCCCAGGCCCGCTCGAGGCGGCCGACGCGCTCGTCTCGGGGGATCCCGAGCTGTCCGCCCGAGGCCCGGGAGACGCTGCCGGCTCCCGTTGGTCGGCGACCCAGTCGACCCCGCTCAGCACGCCCGCGCGGAGCTTGTCCACATAGGAGTGGTACTTGCCCTCGGTGCGGCTGTCGACGGACGCGCCGGCCTGGGCGAGCTTGGCATCGATGCGCTCGCGGTTCTCGGCGGCGAAGTCCCCCGCGCGGGCCGCGGCGGTGCGGAGGAACTGGTCGGCCTGCTCGGCGAAGCTCTCGATCTTCTTGTCGAGCTCGCGCTCGCGGGCCTTCGCCTCGAGATCCCGCAAGGCGGCCCGCAGCTGGTCCGTGGCGTTCATGGGCGCTTCCCTTCGTCGTTCGGCCCCAGACGGTCCGACCCACACCTCTCAACCGGTGACGACCCCACCATGGTTCCCCATCACGGCAGGTCGAGGCCGCGAGGGCGGTCCCATCTGAGACACTCTCAGGTACCCGACTCGCAGCGTCGCGATCCGGTGACGGCTCGGCGGCGCCGGACCAGGAGAGCGCCATGGCGGACCACGTCGACCTGCCGGATGCCGACGGTGCCCTCGCACCGACGCGCCGGATGGTGCGTCGGGAGTGGCGGATGGCGCTCGAGCTCGCGTCCACGGCCGTCCGCACCCGTGACCTCCAGCGCTGGCCACAGGGTGACGGCCACCCCGTCATCGTCCTGCCCGGCTTCCTCGCAGGACCGGAGTCCACCGTCTTCCTGCGCTCCCACCTGCGGCGGCTCGGCTACCGCGCCCACGACTGGCGTCAGGGCCGCAACCTGGGCGTGCGGCCCGGCCTCACCGACACCCTCGAGGAGGTCCTGCTCGAGATCCACGACCGCTACGGCCGCACGGTGAGCCTCGTCGGCTGGAGCGCCGGCGGGATCTACGCCCGCGAGATGGCCCGCGCCCTGCCCGAGTACACCCGCTCGGTCATCACGCTGGGTAGCCCCTTCCGGGGCAACCCCTCGGCCTCTCGTGCCTGGCGGATGTACACCCTCATGAACCGTGGCGACCACCACCAGGCGCTCTTCACCGAAGAGGCGCGCATGACCCGGGCGTCACCCCTCGCCGTGCCGACGACCTGCATCTACTCCCGGGCCGACGGCATCGTCGCGTGGGAGTGCTGCACGTCCGTGCCCGCCCCGCACACCGAGAACATCGAGGTCCGCGCCACTCACCTCGGCTACGGCCACGAGTACGAGACGTTGCGCATCATCGCCGACCGGCTCGCCCAGCCGGAGGGGGCGTGGGAACCGTATGCCGGACCCGCGGCCGCCCCTCCCGACGACGCCGCCGCTCCCGTGGACCCCGTGGCACCCGTTCCACCGGTCGCATCGTCCGACCTGGGCACCGGGGTCGACCCCGACGAACCGCACGAGCACGGGCGCCGGGCGCGCGGCAAGGCGGGCTGAGCAGCGTGGCCCACTCCCGCTGGGCCTCGCCTCTCGACGCGATCTTCCTCATGGGAGAGACGCCGGAGACGCTCATGCACGTGGCGTCCTTGCTGCACCTGACGCTCCCGGCCGGCGAGGAGAGGACCTACCTCCGCGACCTGCTCGCAGACCTGCGCGCAGGGCCGATCGAGGCGCCCTGGAACCTCCGTCTGCAGACCCGGAGGCTGATGCGCCAGCCCGTACACCGCTGGGTCGAGGACGAGGCGTTCGACATCGACTACCACGTCCGGCACTCGGCCCTTCCGAGCCCCGGGGGCGAGCGTGAGCTCGGCATCCTCGTCTCCCGGCTGCACTCCAACCCTCTGGACTTCCGCCGGCCGCCGTGGGAGATGCACGTCATCGAAGGACTCCGGGGCGGCCGGTTCGCGATCTACGCGAAGATCCACCATTCCCTCGTCGACGGCTACACCGGGATGCGCATCCTCCAGCGCGGCCTCTCCCCGGACCCCGGCGACCGGGGGCACCCCTTCTTCTTCGGCCTGACCAAGCCACCACGACCGCCGCGGGACGCCGATCCGGTCGGTGACGTCACCTCCGTCGTGCGCGGGATGGCCGAGTCCCTCGGGGCGATGCCGTCGGTGGCCCGGACCGTCGTCGACACCCAGCTCGGTCGAGGTCGGACCTCCACGAAGGCCGTCACCTCCTACCAGGCACCGCCGTCCATCCTCAACCAGCGCGTCGGCCGGGCGCGACGGTTCGCGACCCAGGAGTACGACCTCGAGCGGCTCCGAGGCATCGCCCGTGCGCAGGGCGCCACGCTCAACGACGTCCTCATGGCCATCTGCGCCGGCGGGCTGCGGCGGTTCCTCTCCGACCTGGAGGCGCTTCCCGAGCGACCGCTCATCGCCTTCGTCCCCGTCAACGTACGGCCCAAGGACAGCAACGGTGGCGGCAACGCCGTGGGCGCCACCCTGGTGTCGCTCGCGACGGAGGTCGAGGACCCCCTGGCGCGCCTGGCCGCGATCCGCGCCTCGTCCAGGGCGGCGAAGGCTCGGATGAGCGGGATGAGCGCCGACTCGGTGATCGCCTACAGTGCGCTGCTGCTCGCCCCGGCCGGCCTCCAGGTGGTTCGCGCGATGACCGGCATCCCCATCCCGGTTCCCCAGACCCTCAACGTCTGCATCTCCAACGTCCCCGGCCCCAGGGAGCACCTCTACCTGCGCGGTGCACGGCTCGAGGCGACCTACCCCGTGTCCATCCCGGGGCACTCCATGGCCCTCAACATCACCGCCCACTCGTATGCGGGAAGGCTCGACGTCGGCTTCATCGGCGACCGGGACGCCTTACCGCACCTCCAGCGCCTCGCCGTGCACACCGGCGAGGCGCTGGACGAGCTGGAGGGGGCGGTCTCAGGCGCCGGCTGAGCCCTGCGGCTCCGCCGACATGGACCCGATGTTGACCATCCACGGTATGCCGAACCGGTCGGTCAGCATGCCGAACTCGTCGCCCCACATCTGCTTCTCGAGCTGCATCGTCACCGTCGCACCCTCGCAGAGGCCCTCCCAGTAGCGACGCAGCGACTCGTCGTCGCCGCTCAGGCTGACCGACATGTTGCTGCCGGGCGTGAATCCCTCGCCCTGGCCGGGCGCCGTGTCGGAGGCCATGAGGACGAACCCGTCCGGGGTCTCGAGCTGGGCGTGCATGATGCCGTCCGAGCCCTCGCCCTCCTGGCCGTACTCCCCGAAGGTGTTCATGGTGAGGTCACCCCCGAGGACCTGGTGGTAGAAGGTCATCGCGTCCCGCGCGGTGCCCGGGAAGGTGAGGTAGGGGTTGAGCCGTGATGCCATCGTCGTCTCCTCGAACCGGTCGTGTGCCGTGGCGGGCGCGGTGGTCGCCCGTCATCCCCGGACGCTACGCCGGAGCGCCGACACCGGGAGTCGGAGCGGACGGACACCTTGGGCGGAGTCGCCCGACTCCGGGTCGGGACGGCTCGGGATGCCGCACGGGTCGACCGACGAAGCGACGCCAGCTGCCATCCCGCAACCCGGGGGCCTCAGAGCCGCACCGTCTCGTTCTCTCCGTCGTCGGGACGGGCGCCGGTGACCTTCGCCTTGAGCACGCCGACGAGCTGGCCGACCTTGCCCGGGCTGTCCCAGTACTCCGCGCTCTCCCCGTCGACCCGGATGACCGCCACCCTGGGGTCCTCGGGCTCGCACTGGAACCAGGCCTCGGCGAAGTCGTTCCACAGCTCCCGTGCCTTCGCCGGGTCGCGCAGGACCTCGGCGCTCCCGGAGATCGAGACCCACTTGCCCTCCTCGGTGAACGCGACGTTGACGTCGGGCCGACGGCGGATCTCCCCCGTCTTCTCCGAGTCCACGAAGGCGAGGAACCACAGGGTTCCGTCGGGGTCGGCCTGCTGGCACGCCATGGGCCGGGCCGTGAGCTTTCCGCTCTCGTCGTGCACGGTGGTGAGGATCGCTGTCCGCTGGTCCTTGATGAGGTCGTGGACGTGTTCGGCGCCGTTCTCGTGGTGAGACATGGTGCTCCTTCGCATCAGCTCGTGCCGTTCGGGCCATCGACGTTAACGACCGCGGATGCCGGGCAGGGCCTTGCGTGCAGCCCATCGAGGGTCGTGGGGGCCTGTCCAACGTTCCGGCGACCTCGGGCGCTCGACCGAGCCTTGCCGCGGTGTCGGGGGGGCGCGCAGACTGGGGCCTCGAGGATCGAGGGCCACCATGGCGTCGCGCACAGCCACCACGAGGGTCCGGGGTCTGCTCCTCGGCCTCGGGGTCGTCGTCGTTCCGGGCCTCCTCGGAGCATGTGCCAGCGGTGGCACCTCCGCCGGCGACTACGTCGGGAACGACGCCGTGGCGTCGGTGGCCGAGGAGCTGCAGGAGGAGGGCCGCGCCGGCTACTACCTCGGACCTGAGGCGAACGGTCTCGCCCTCACCAACGTCGACAGGGTCACCGAGAACGGGCCGGACTTCCAGTTCTGGGCGTCCTACGGTCGGTGTGAAGTCGGGATGTTCGAGGACGGCGGTTGCGCGGACCCCCTGAGCGTCAGCACCCATGCATGGCGGGCCGACGTCACCGGCATCACGTGTCAGCGGCTCGAACCGCAGCTGGGCGTCCCTGCCGCCAGCATCAGCGGGGAGCTGACCCTCTTCACGGGTGACGTCCTCGTGAGCGTCCTCCCCGTCGGGGACGCCACCAGGAGCGCCGTGGACAACGGCCTCGAGCTCGTGTCCGGGCTCCGGGCCATCGGGGCAGACGGCCCCGCGCGCTCCCTCCCGCCACCGGTTCCGGACCTCGCCGCCTGGGTGGACGCGACGTGCGGGTCGACTCCCGGTGACATGGTCGAGCACCCGGTCGAGGGGCCGGGTGAGGCGCTGGACAACACCCACGTCCCCGACTTCAGCGTCGACGCACTCGGCGGGGGACGGCTCGCGTGGACGGACTACCGGGGAGAGCCCGTCGTCGTCGCTGTGGGAAGCCTCGACCAGGTGCTGCCGGCGCTCGACCGGCTGGTCCCGCTCAGCGCGGCGTCGCCGTCACGACCGGCGGTCATCGGTCTGGTCGTGGAGCTCAGCGCCGACAAGGGGAACCCGCGCCCACTGGAGGACCTCGAGCGTCAGGCAGGGGAGGCCCTTCCTGCGACCGTGGGGTACGCCGCCATCCCCCTTCCCGCCGTGTGGTTCCTCGACGCGGCAGCGAACGTCGGAGACGTCGACGACGGCATGACGTCCGGCGTCATCGCCTTCGTCGACGCGGCGGGCGAGGTCACCACCTCTGCGCCGATGGACGCCTCCGACTCCCAGCTGAGGAGCGCCGCCGCCGAGCTCGGTTGACCGCGGCCCGGAGGAGCGTCAGGTGGCCGCGAGGTCGGCGAGGACGGCCTCGGCCACCCTGTTGCCGGAGACGAGCGCACCCTGGATCGAGGCGGTGTCCCTGTGGTCGCCGCAGACGTAGACACCGTCGTCGACCCGAGCCGGTGACGTCGTGCGCAGCGGCGCGAGCTGCTCCGGGAGGGCGTGCCGGATGTCGTGGCGCCGGACGAGCTCCCACCGGCAGGTGTCCACGTCGAACACCTCGCCGGCCTGGCGCCGCACCTCCGCCTCGCGCGCCGCCACGCCCCCCGCACTCCTCGGGCCACCATCGTCGTGGACGCCCGGGAGGAGGCACGTCACCTGCACGAGGTGTCGCCCCCGCGGAGCGAGGCCTGGCGCCGTGTTCGTCAGGACGACGGTGTTGAGCAGGGGGCCGCTGCGTCGACCGTCGACGGCGAGCATGGTCGACCGCGTCGGAGGCTCATCGGCCGCGAACCACCACGTCTGCAGTCCCTTGGTGCGCGGGGTGGGCTGGTCCACGAGGCTGCTCACTGCCTCCGGCCCGACGGCGACGACCACCGCGCGGCCGCTCACCCGCGCGCCGCCTGCCAGCTCGACCGAACCCTTGGTCGCGGTGCCGGGTTTCGTTCGGCCGGACGGCCTGCCACCCACTCCCACGACCGGCTCGCCGAGACGGAACTCGACGCCCGACCGGCGGGCACGCTCCGCGAGGTGCTCCGGGAGTGCCCCGATGCCGCGCGCGGGCACCCCCGGAACGCCCAGGGCGAACATCCGGACCAGGAGTCGGGTGAAGGCGTCGGAGGTCTCGCCACCCTCCTCGGCGAGGACGCCGGCGAGGAACGGCTCCAGCACCTCGGTGCGCAACGGCCCCCGCAGTCCGACCCGGTCGAGTCCGTCCCGACGCGGGCGGTCGGGACCGTGGACGACACGGCGGGGCGCAGCGACCGCCGGCCCTACCCACCGACCCAGGGCGAGCACGGCCCTCGGCGTGATGAGGCCGCTACGGAGCGTCGCCCACGCCCCGGACGGGTGGCGCAGGGGGTGCGCCACCTCCACGAGCCCGCTTGTGCGGCGGACGAGCACCCCCGCCCCGAAGCTGCGCAGGTCGAGCGCCGGGACATCGACCCAGCGGCGAACCGCCGGATAGGCGGGATTGAGCACCTGGAAGCCGCGGTCGAGCAGGAAGCCGTCGACCTCGTCGGTGCGCTGGCGGCCACCGACGACGTCCTCCGCCTCGACCAGCACGACCGACCGACCGCCCTCCGCGAGGCGTCCGGCGCAGCGCAGTCCGGCGAGGCCCGCACCCACGACGACGACGTCACAGTCCACGCCGCGACCCTATGCGCGCCGCTCGCTCGACGAGACTTTGTCGAATGTTGCCCGTGCCTGATCCGCAGGTCCTACGCTCGTACCCACCGACCGGGCCTCTGGTTGAATCGAGGCCCACGAACGAACGGGGCAAGGCGGTTGTGTCGATGAGTACCGAGGTGACCTCGCCGCCGCTCAACGCCCGACGTCGGGTGACGTCACCGGAGGACACGCTCGCCCAGGCCGACGTGCTGCTGGAGACGACCTTCGTCGAGCTGACGGACGCCCTCGTTCGGGCCGCCGTCGACGGATTCCCGTCCGGCAGCGACCCGGAGCCCGGGCCCCTCGGCGTCGACCTCGTCCGCGAGCTCGCCGAGCGCACGCGGAACCACGGGAAGCGCCTGCGGCCCGTCCTGGCCCACTGGGGCTGGGCTCTCGCGGGTGGAGGGCGCGAGACGCACCCGCATCTCGTGCGCATCGCCGCGGCCCTCGAGCTCCTGCACCTCTTCGCCCTCATCCAGGACGACGTCATGGACCGCTCGGACTCCCGTCGGGGCAGGCCCACTCTCCACGTCGTGTCCAGCGAGCGGCACCGCAGGGCAGCGGGGCTCGGGGACCCCTCCCTCTTCGGGGACAGCGTCGCCACCCTCGTCTCCGACCTCGCCCTCAGCGAGGCCACGCTGCTCGTCGCACCAGCACCCCCGCCGGTCCGGGCTGCCTGGCGCCTCATGGCCGTCGAGCTCGTCGAGGGCCAGCTGCTCGACGTCACCCACACTGCGGGCCGCCGCCGCGACCTGCCGACCTCCCACAGGATCGCCCGGTTCAAGAGCGGTCGCTACACGATCACCCGGCCGCTCCAGCTGGGCGCACTCGTGGCGGGCGCGGACAGCGACCTCGTCCGCGGGCTCGTCGCCTGGGGTGACCTCGTCGGCGACGCCTTCGCCGTGCGTGACGACGTCCTCGGCGTGTGGGGTGACCCGGCGCGCACCGGCAAGCCCGCCGGCGACGACCTGCGCTCCGGCAAGCCCACAGCACTGCTCGCCTGGGCCGCCGAGCTGCTCCCCCAGCGAGCACGACCGCTCCTGTCCGCGTGTGATGGCGGCACCCTGGACGACGACGGCGTCCGGGCCCTCCAGCAGGCCATGGCCGACGCCGGAGTGCGGGAGCGTGCGGAGTACACCGTCACCGACCTGGTGGCCCGCGCGCACCGCGCCCTCGACGAGCTCGCGGTCGAGCCCCGTGCCGACGCGGCCCTGCGCGACCTCGCCGACGCCATCGCCTGGCGGTCTGCATGAGGGTGGTCGTCGTGGGCGCCGGGCTCTCCGGCCTGGCCGCCGGGTGCCACCTCGCCGGCGCCGGGCACGACGTCACGGTCCTCGAGCGCGAGTCCGTGGTCGGTGGCAGGGCAGGGCTGCTCCGCCTCGGGGACTTCCGCCTCGATCCCGGCCCGGTCGTCATGACGATGCCCGAGCTGCTCCACGAGCCGATCCGCGCGGTGGGCGGGAACCCCGACCAGCTGATCAGGATGCAGCGGCTCGACCCGGCATACCGCGCGGTGTACTCCGACGGCAGCGAGCTCCACATCCGCGCCGACATGGCCGACCTGCGCGAGGAGATCCGCACCACGGTCGGCGACGCAGACGCAGCCGGGTTCGACCGCTTCCTCCGCTGGCTCGAGGACCTCTACGAGACGGAGTTCGACACCTTCGTCGATGCCAACTACTCCTCCCCGCTCGACCTCCTGCGCTCGCCGGCCACCGCTCTTCGGCTGCTCCGGCTCGGTGGTCTCGGTGCACTCGGCCCGGCCGTGGACCGCTTCTTCACCGACGACAGGCTGACCCGGATCTTCAGCTTCCAGGCCCTGTATGCCGGCATCGCTCCGGCCAGGGCCCGCGCCGTCCTGGCGGTCATCACCTACATGGACACCGTGCGGGGCGTGTTCTACCCCGAGGGCGGGATGCACGCGGTCCCCCGGGCGATGGCCCAGGCGCTCACGGACGCCGGTGTGCCGATCCATCTCGGTGTCGAGGTCCGCGAGATCCTCCGGCGCTCCGACGGGGCCGTCGCCGGTGTCGCCCTCGCCGACGGTGACCAGCTGCACGCCGACGCGGTCGTGTGCACGGTCGACCTCCCCGTCGCCTACGACCGGATGCTGCCCGGCGTCCCCGCCCCGCGGGTCGCGCGCAACGGCGCCTTCTCACCGTCGGCGGTGGTGTGGCACGTGGGGGCATCGGGGACGCCGGCGCCCCACATCCGCCACCACAACATCCACTTCGGCGACGACTGGGACGGCTCCTTCGACGCGATCATCGACCGCGGTGAGCTCATGCCCGACCCGTCCCGGCTCGTCACCGTCCCCAGCGTGTCCGACCCCACCGCCGCCCCGGCCGGCTCCACCGCGCTCTACGTCCTCGAACCGGTTCCCCACACGGGCGCCGGCATCGACTGGCGGCGCGAGTCGGGTCCCATGCGGGAGCGGCTGCACACCTTCCTCGAGGCGAGCGGCTACCCGACGGACGTCCGGGAGGAGCTGCTCGTGACCCCCGAGGACTGGCAGGCCCAGGGCCTGCACCTCGGCACGCCCTTCGCCCTCGCGCACACCTTCCTCCAGTCAGGGCCCTTCCGGCCGTCGAACGTGGACCGCCGGGTGCCCGGGCTGGTGTTCGCCGGCTCGGGCACCCAGCCGGGTGTCGGCATCCCGATGGTCCTCGTGAGCGGGAAGCTCGCCGCCCAGCGGGTCCAGGAGTACGCCCGCGACGCGCGGCCGGTGCCGCGTACGGTGGTCCGGTGAGCCCACCCGCCCCGGTCGCCTCCCCGGAGGTGCTCGCCCTGGGCTACGCCCGGTGCGCCGCGATCACCCGCCAGCACGGCACGACGTACTACTGGGGCGCGCGGCTGCTCCCGCCCACGTCACGTCGACACGTGCACGCCGTCTACACGCTCGCCCGACTCGCCGACGACATCGTCGACCTCGCCGGGCCGGATCCCGGCGGTGACACGGCCGCCGCCCTCGACGCCTTCGAGCAGTCCTTCTGGGACGCTCTCGCGGCCGGCGGGGCGGCGGACCCGATCATGGCCGCCGTCGTCACCACCGTGCGCGAGTGCGGCATCGAGGAGGAGTGCTTCTCCCGGTTCTTCGGCGCCATGCGCACCGACCTCACGAGGCGGACCTACGAGAGCTGGGGAGACCTGCTCGGCTACATGGACGGCAGCGCTGCCGTCATCGGCGAGATGATGCTTCCCGTCCTGCGACCCGGCACGGATGCCGTCGCGCCGGCGCGGTCGCTCGGACTCGCCTTCCAGCTGACGAACTTCCTCCGGGACGTGGGTGAGGACCTCGACCGGGGCCGGGTGTACGTGCCGCAGGAGGACATCCGGCGGTTCGGCGCCGACCCGCAGCAGCGAAGGGTGACCCCTGAGTGGCGCGCCCTCATGGCCTTCGAGATCGAGCGCAACCGGAGGCTCTACCGCGAGGCGGACGACGGCATCCCCGCCCTTCCGGGCGCGTCACGCCGGTGCGTCGCGACCGCGCGCGTCCTCTACGCCCGCATCCTCGAGCGGATCGAGGCAGCGGACTACGACGTGTTCGGCTCCCGGGCACGCGTCCCCACCCCGCTCAAGGCCGCACTCGCTGTGCGGATGGTCGCGTCACGGGAGCCCATGCGTCTCGTCCGAGCGGACCGGGCCGCTCGCCAGCCGTCGAACGGTGCCTGGGTGTCCGACGACCCGGTGGTCCTCCTCGACGAGGCGGGAGCCCCCGTGGGTGAGGCCCGCAAGTCGGAGATCCACCACGACGACACCCCCTTGCACCTGGCGTTCTCCTGCTACGTCCTGGACCCGGAGGGACGCCTCCTCGTCACGACCCGGGCCACGACCAAGCCCAGCTTTCCCGGGGTGGTGACGAACACCGTCTGTGGGCACCCCATCCCGGGGGAGGACCTCGCTCAGGCCGTGCGTCGACGGGCGCGGAGCGAGCTGGGCGTCGACGTCCGCGACCTGCGCCTCGTCCTCCCGGAGTTCGGCTACCGGGCCGCGATGAACGGCCTCGTGGAGTACGAGCGGTGCCCGGTGTTCGTCGGCTGGACCGACGACTCGACCCTGAACCCCGACCCGGCCGAGGTCGACGGTGCCGCGTGGGTGCCGTGGACCGACTTCAGCGCCAGCGTCCTCGGCGGCACGCGCAGGGTCTCGCCCTGGTGTGCGGCGCAGGTCCCCCTGCTCGTGGCCCTCGGTCCGGACCCCAGGGGCTGGCCGGCGGGAGCCCGGGCCGACCTGCCCCCGGCCGCGGCCCTGGGCCCCGACGCCCAGGCGGCGTGAGTCGGCTCGTGGACGACCGCTACCAGTACCTCCTCCTCATGGCGGGATGCCTTGCCATCACCCTGCCGCTGGAGTTCGTCCTGCGGGCACGGGTGTACCGCAGGCCGGTTCGGCTGCTGGCGGCACTCATTCCGGTGGTGGCGATCTTCGTGGTCTGGGACGTCGTGGGGATCATCCGGGACCACTGGTCGTACAGCCAGGCGTACACGACCGGCATCCTCCTGCCGTTGATGGTGCCGCTCGAGGAGCTCGTCTTCTTCGTCGTCATCCCGATCTGCGGCCTTCTCACCTACGAGGCCGTGGGGACCGTGCTCGGGTGGGTCCGTCGGCGATCCCTCCGCGATGCCTGAGTACACGGCCATCGCCGTCCTCTCTGTGCTCGGGACGGTTGCAGCGGAACGCTTCTGGCTGCGGACAGGCGTCTTCTCCCAGGCGCAGTACTGGATCGCCATGGGGATCGTCTACGGCTTCCACGTCCTCGTCGACGGCTGGCTCACCAAGCTGTCGGCGCCGATCGTCATCTACGACGAGGACCAGATCATCGGCCTGCGCGTCCCGTGGGACATCCCGGTCGAGGACTACCTCTTCGGCTTCAGCATGATCACACTGACAGTCATGCTGTGGCTCCGCCGCGGCGACCGCACCACCGAGGAGCGAACATGACCATGGAGCAGCAGCGCACCGGGGACTGGGTGCTCTCGGACGCCTTCGACCGAGCAGCACCCACCTACGACGCCATGGTCGCGCTCTCCCCCGGCTATCACGCACAGCTGCGCACGGCGGCGGAGCTCCTCGTCGAGCGGCTGCCCCGGCCGGAGGCCGGCGACCGGCCGGTCAGTGTCCTCGACCTCGGCTGCGGGTCCGGGGCCTCGACCCGGGCTCTGCTCGACGCGTGGGCCGGTCACGTCGGCACCCTCGGCCTCCTCACCGTTCGCGGCGTCGACGCCTCCCGAGGCATGGTCGTCCAGGCCAGGGCGAAGCCGTGGCCCGCGGGCGTCGAGCTCCTCGTGGCGGATGCCGTGGAGCACCTGGAGTCCCTCCCGGACGCCTCGGTCGACGGTGTGCTCGCGGCATACCTCCTGCGCAACGTCCCTGACCCCGAGCGCCTCGTCCGGGAGGTCGCTCGGGTCCTGCGCCCCGGAGGGGCGGTCGCCATCCACGACTACTCGGTGGCCGGCAACACGCGGGCCCGGGTGACCTGGGCGGCGATCTGCCACGGGGTCATCATCCCGCTCGCGGCGATCAAGCGCTCCGACGTGCCGCTCCACCGCTACCTCTACACGAGCGTGCGCGACTTCGACTCCGTCGGACGCATCTGCGAGCGCCTTCTCGGGGCCGGCGTCGTCGACCTCCACCACAAGTCGTATGCCGGGTGGCAGCGCGACCTCGTGCACACCGTCGTCGGGTCACGGCCGTCATGATCGCTCGCCGACGTCGGCCGCGATGGCGCCCCGGCCTGGACAGCCGGGCCGTCTTCCATCCGCCCCCCGCGCCGGCGCAGGTGGCCGATGCCGGGGCGGACCGGCACGTCGTCGTCGTCGGCGGTGGGATCGCGGGGCTCACCGCGGCGCTGGGCCTCGCCGAGCGCGGGGTCGGCGTCACGGTGGTCGAGCGCGCCGACCGGCTCGGCGGCAGGGTGCGGTCCTGGCCCGTGCGACTCCAGGACGGTGGCGAGGCGCAGATGAGCCGCGGCTTCCATGCGTTCTTCCGGCAGTACTACAACCTGCGCGCCGTGTTGCGCCGCACCGACCCGACCCTCGCCCGGCTGCGCCCGCTCGACGACTACCCCCTGGTCCGCGACGGCGGGGGTGCGGACTCCTTCGCGCGGATCCCGCGCACTCCCCCGTGGAACCTCGCGGCCTTCGTGGCGCGGAGCCCCAGCTTCGACCTCGCAGGTCTCGCCGCGGTCGACGTCGATGCGGCCCTCGGGCTCCTCGACGTCGACTTCCCTTCCACGTACTCCCTCCTGGACGGGGTGAGCGCCGCCGAGGTGCTGGACCGGCTCCGCTTCCCCGAGCAGGCCCGCCACCTCGCGCTCGAGGTCTTCGCGCGCAGCTTCTTCGCGGACCCGCGGGAGTTCTCGGGAGCCGAGCTCGTCGCGATGTTCCACATGTACTTCGTCGGCTCGGCGGAGGGTCTCCTCTTCGACGTGCCGCGCGACGACTACGACTCGACGCTGTGGCGCCCCCTGGGCGACCACCTGTCGCGGCTGGGGGTCACCGTGCTGACCGGGCGCGAGGTGGCCTGCGTGGAGCGGAGCCCGGACCGCCTCGTCGTCACGCACCGCGCCGCCGCCGGCGGAGATGCCGAACCCGCCGCCCTCCCGGCGGACGGCGTCGTCCTCGCCCTCGACCCGATCGGCCTGCGAACGGTCGTGTCAGCCTCGAGCACCCTCGGCGGAGCGGATCCGGCAGGCGAGGCGTGGCGCTCACGGGTGGCCGGCGTCCGGTCGGCGCCTGCCTTCGCGGTGTGGCGGCTCTGGCTGTCCGGCAGGGTCGCCGCCCACCGCGCCCCCTTCCTCGGCACGAGCGGCTACGGACCCCTGGACAACGTCTCGGTGCTCGAGAAGTTCGAGGACCACGCCACCCGCTGGACTGACGAGCATGACGGCTCGGTCGTCGAGCTGCACGCGTACGCGCTGCCCGACGGCACCGAGGAGGGCCTGCTCCGCAAGACCATGCTGACCGAGCTCCACCGCGTCTACCCGGAGACCTCGGACCTCGAGGTCGTCCACGAGGAGTGGCTCCTCGAACGTGACTGCGTCCTCGTGGGGCTGGAGCCGTGGCGGTCGCGGCCCGGTGTGCCTACTCCGGACCCCGGCGTGGTCCTCGCCGGCGACACGGTTCGGTGCGACCTACCGGTGGCGCTCATGGAGCGCGCCGCGACGACGGGGTGGATGGCGGCCGACCAGCTGCTCACGAGCTGGGGGCACCCGGGCCATGGCGTCTGGTCGGTGCCGATGGGCTCGCGCTTCGGACCGGTGCCGCGACTCGCCCGCCGCGGCATCCGCGCCTATCGCTCGGCGGCGGAACGGCGCAGCTCGTAGAGCCTCGCGGCGTAGACGATGTCATCGGCCCAGAGCTGTGTGGCGGACGCTCGCATCCCGATCCGGACCAGCGGGGCCATGCCCTTGGCCACCCGGAACCCCATCCGGTCGGACGTGGCGACCACCGCCTCGGTCATCACGGTGCGCGCGGGGTGCGTGCCCGGCGCGGTCAGGGGTGTCGCATGCGTCTCCACGACGCTGCCGGCACCTTCCCCGCCGGTGATCGTCATGACGATGGTGTGCGAGTCCGGGCAGGTGAACTCGGCGCGCACGGGCACCGCGAAGGTGCGGCCCAGCCGGTAGGCGACGTCGAGGACGAGGCGGTCGTTGCTCGAGGCGTCGTCGTCGACGGCGAGGTCGCTGAAGGCGTAGGGGTGCAGCCAGGCCCCGTGCCATGGGTCGAGCCGGTTCTGGACGATGTCCCGGGGCTCGCAGTCGGCCGCCAGGGAGATGACCGATGCGAGCGACTCCTCGATCCGTGGGCGGGCTGCGAGCACAGGGCGGTCGGTCGGCTCCACCCCCTGCTCCACCTCACCGACACGCACCCAGAGCAGCACACCGTCGTCGAAGGCGGCGTACGTCGCCCACGGGGTGGCAGTGTCGCGGCCGAGCTGCATCCCGTGCCACCGGCAGAGCACCGTCCCCTCCACGACCATGCAGTCGGCCAGCCGGGCACCGAGGTGGGGGCACGCGCCTCGCCCGGCGAGCAGGGAACCGTCGGAGTCCCTCCACAGCACCACCTCGCGCCCGGCCACGGTCCGCAGCAGCGTGCGGTCGGACCCGAGCTCGGAGGACGCCGCGACGACGAGCCACCCGTGGGTCGGGCGCTGGAGGGCGTCCGCGAGGGCAGCCTCGATACGCGCCGGCCTGGCCTCCCGCCAGGTGCCGCGAAGGTGGTCGGGAGTGGTCTGCGGCAGGTAGCGCACGGGCACGCGACCGCGCACCTCCTCCCGCCAGGAACGGTCGACTCGGAGCAGGCTCACGCGATCACGCTAGTCCCAGCCGCCCGGCGAGGACCAGCACGCCGGTGGCCGGACCAGCCCGTTGTCGAACCCGGGACTCCGGTCCACGTCGCGGTCACCACCGGCCGGCAGGGACCGTGAACGCAGGACCGGCCGCCGTGGACGCCACACTTGGTCCATGAGCTCCGTCCTGTCCGGCAGCCTCCGCCTCTCGGCGAGCGGGTCGCTGACCGTCGACGAGGTGTGGCAGCGCTACACGGAGCCGGTGTGGTGGCCGCACTGGGCTCCGCACATCCGCGAGGTCGACTACCCGGAGGCCGTCGTCACGCCGGGCACCACCGGCCGGGTGACCGGCGTAGGCGGCGTCGTCGCCCTCTTCCGCATCGACGCCGTGGACGACATCGCCCGAACCTGGTCCTGGAGCGTCCGGTCCGGCCCCCTGCGGCTCTCCTTCGACCACGGCGTCGACACCGCCGAGCAGAGCACCGGGCACGTCAGCACGGCCTGGCTGGTCACGCACGCCCTGTGGCCGGTGGTCCTGGGCTATGCACCCGTGGCGCGCTACTCGCTCGGCCGGCTGGTCACTCCGGGGTGACGGGCTCCGGTTCCACCTCGACGAGGATGCCGGCGCGCGGTGCACGGCGGATGCCTGCCACCATCGCCACCTTCGCGACGACGTCGTCGGGAGACGTACCTGCCCCGTGCGAGCGGATGGTCGGCGGCGGCCCCGGGGACGGCCCCGGAGACGTCCCCGGCATCCGACTCCTCAATGGGCGTCCAGGGTGTGCGGCCCCGGCGGTCGGGACGGTCACCACCTGGTCCTGGTCAAGGGCGGTGACAGTGGCGGGTGACCTCTGCGATGGTGGGTCGCATGTCCGGACTCCAGCCCGATCCGAGCACCGACGACACGGCGGCAGGCGGGGGAGGGGCGGGCTCCCCGGCTGGGCCGGAGTACCGCCCGATGCCGGTCATCGTGCTGGCCACCGCGGACGACGACTCGCTGTCCGTCCTCGACGCCGAGATGCGTCGCCGCTATGCCACCGACTACGAGGTCATCACCTGCCACAGCTATGCGCATGCGCACGCGGTGCTCGACGGCCTACGGCGCTGGAAGCGTGACGTCGCCCTCATCCTGTCGTTCTACGGCCCTCGGGACCGCGAGGGCCTGCACTACCTGCGCCGGGCGCGCTCGATCCACCCGTCGGCCAAGCGCGTGGTCGCCGTGGAGTGGGGGAACTTCGAGAGCCGGGGTCCGGTCTTCCGCGCCATCGCCGAGGGACACCTCGAGAACCTGCTCGTGCGGCCTGAGCGGCCGCGGGACGAGGAGTTCCACGGGGGCGTCAGCGACCTGCTCCATGACTGGCACTGGGCGCAGGGAACCAGCGGCTTCGAGGCGGTCCGGATCTTCGGCCACGACGACGAGCGCACCCACATGTTGCGGGACGCCTTCGCCCGCAACCACATCCCCGTCGGGTTCTACGAGGCCGACGAGGACAGCAGCCGCCGCCTGCTGCGTGGCCTGGGACTCGAGGACCCGGAGCTCCCCGTTCTCGACCTGAGGTTCACCTCACCGCCTCGGGCGCTCGCGAACCCGAGCGACACCGACCTCGTGGAGGCCTTCGGCCTCACCACGCAGCTCGACCCCGACACCGTCTGGGACACGGTGATCATCGGCGCCGGTCCCGCCGGCCTGGCAGCGGCCGTCTATGCCGCCTCGGAGGGGTTGTCGACCCTGGTCGTCGAGCGCGAGGCGATCGGGGGCCAGGCGGGCACGAGCTCGCTCATCCGCAACTACCCGGGGTTCGCGCGGGGCATCAGCGGCAACCACCTGGCCTTCCGGTCCTTCCAGCAGGCCTGGATGTTCGGCGCCGTCTTCCACTTCTTCCGATGGGCCACCGGGCTGGAGGCCGACGCCGACGAGCAGCGCGTACAGCTCTCGGACGGGACCTGGGCGCGCGCCCGCACGACGATCGTGGCAACGGGTGTGGACTACCGGCGGCTGGGTATCCCCGAGCTCGAGGAGCTCAGCGGTCGGGGGGTCTTCTACGGGGCTGCGGTGACGGAGGCGCGGTCCATGACCGGGCGGCCGGTGCACGTGGTCGGCGGTGGGAACTCGGCCGGTCAGGCTGCGCTGCACCTCGCCAAGTACGCCCGGCACGTCACCCTCCTCGTCCGTGGGGCCGACGTCGCGGCGAGCATGTCGGAGTACCTCATCGAGCAGATCCGGGCGACGAGGAACGTCGACATCGTCCACAACGCGACGGTCACCCGGGGGCGGGCCGTCGACGCCCGCCTCACGGAGATCGAGATCACCGACGGCATCAGCGGGACCGAGCAGTGGAGCCCGTGCCACGGCCTCTTCGTCCTCATCGGGTCCTCGCCGCACACAGAGTGGCTGGAAGATGTCGTGGCGCGCGACGACGCGGGGTTCGTCAAGGTCGGACACGACGCCATCGGCGACGCCGACGACGGACACCACCTGCGGCATCCGCTGGAGACCAGCCGGATGGGGGTCTTCGCCATCGGCGACACCCGGCGCGGCTCGATCAAGCGGGTGGCGACCGCAGTGGGCGACGGGGCGGCCGTGGTGGCCGCCGTCCACCAGCACCTGGCGGAGCGGACACCGCGATGACGTCCCCGTCCGACGAGGAGTACGGCGACCCCGTCGTGCCGGCGATGCGCTGGCTCCTCGGGCTCGCCGCCGTGCTCGTGTTCCTCGCCGGTGTGCAGCTGTTCCTGTTCCCGCTGGACACGGACACGAGGTTCGCGTGGACGATCGGCTCACCCATGACGGCGGTCTTCCTCGGCGCGTCGTACTGGTCGGCCATGGGCCTGGAGCTGAGCGGGGCGCGTGCCCGGCGCTGGACCGTCGCCCGCGTCTCCGTTCCCGCGGTGTTCGTCTTCACCGCCCTGACCTTCGTCGTCACGATGGTCCACCTGGACCTGTTCCACCTCGCGCCGGAGCTGACCGCGGTGACCCGAGCGGTCACCTGGGGCTGGATCGCGGTGTATGCCGTCGTGCCGGTCCTCATGGCGCTCGCCTGGTGGCTGCAGTCCCGTGCCGGAACGGCGGTGCCGCCGCCACGTGGCCTGCCCACGTGGGTGCGGGCAACGCTGGCAGTCCTCGCGGTGGGTCTCGTCGCCCTGGGGATCGCGCTCCTCGTTGCCCCGGGCTGGGCGGATGCCGCGTGGCCCTGGCCGCTGACCCCCCTCACCGCACGGGCCGTCGGGGCGTGGAACGTCGGGCTCGGTGTGGCGGCCGGGCACGCCTGGCTCGTCGACGACGCGCGGTCCCTGACGCCGGTCGGGGTCACCGGGGTGCTGTTCGGCGGGCTGCAGACGGTGGCGCTCGTGAGGCACGGGGACGAGCTCGACTGGTCGAGCGTCCCGGGCGTCGGCTACCTCGTGGGACTCGCGGCCATCACGGTGGTCGGAGCCGCGCTGCTCCTCGAGGCGCGTCGCGCGCCGATGGGCCGCGACCCCGGGCTCAGCCGTCCGCCGTCGGACGGGGGGCGTCGCTCGGAGCACGCCTGACGTACAGCTGCTTGCGAACCCGGGCGACGACGACACCGTCCGTGCCGACGACCTCCGTCTCGAACCACCGGAGCACCCTCTCGCCAGCGTCCGCCGCCGCGCGCACCTCGGCGACGACTCCCGGGTCCAGCGAGAAGTCCGCGGTGACGGCGGTGCGCCCCGGGGCGACGAACTCGATCTCGGCGGCCTTGTCCCAGACGACGTAGGACGGCCCCAGGTTGCGCATCACCATGACCATCCAGAAGGGGTCCGTCATGGCGAAGAGCGACCCCCCGAACTGGGTGCCGACGTAGTTCGTCGTCAGGGGTGAGCGGCGCAGCCTCACCCGCACGTGCCGGAAGTCGTCGGCGACCTCCTCGATGTGGATACCGGTCAGCAGGAACGGTGGCCAGAGGTTCATGCCGCGCCGCAGACCGGTCGCGGAGTCGAAGGCGGCCTTGATGCGGCCCACGCGCTGGTGCCGTCGGGGTGCCGGTCCCGCGGCGGGCTGGCTGGTCATCCGAGAAGACTAGGCGCGCCCGATGGGGCGATTGCGGTCGGGGCCCGCTAGGCTGGCCGGAGTTGTTGAGCTTTCCGTTGTGAGGTAGCTGCAGAACGTCCCGCCGGGACTGAGCACTTTCTGAGCAGAGGTATCACAGGCATCACCAACGCGGAGCCTCCCGACAGGCGGGTGGCCCCTCCTCAGAAAGTAGGCTTCCCATGGCTACTGGCACCGTGAAGTGGTTCAACGCCGACAAGGGCTTCGGCTTCATCGCCCCCGACGACGGCTCGGCCGACGTCTTCGCCCACTACTCGGCGATCAACTCGAACGGCTACCGTTCGCTCGACGAGAACGCCAAGGTCGAGTACGAGACCCAGCAGGGCGCGAAGGGCCCGCAGGCAGCGAACATCACCGTCATCGGCTGACGTTCCGCCTCCGCCCTCACGGGCACCTCACACGACCGCCGTCCGGGTTCCGGGCGGCGGTCGTGCGTGTGCGTGGCAGGGGGCGGGCTAGCGTTCGGGCATGACCGTGCGGATGGACCTCAACGCCGACGTCGGGGAGTCCTTCGGCACCTGGGTCCTCGGCGACGACGAGGCGATGCTCGAGGTCGTCACCAGCGCCAACGTCGCCTGCGGCTTCCACGCCGGTGACCCGACGACGATCCGCCGGACCGTGGCGCGGGCCGCCGAACGGGGCGTCGTCGTGGGGGCGCAGGTGGGCTACCGGGACCTCGCCGGTTTCGGGCGCCGCCGGATCGACATGGAGGCCGCAGACCTCACCGCCGACGTCCTCTACCAGCTCGGCGCCCTCGAGGCGATGTGCCGCGTGGCCGGAACGCGGGTGGCCTACGTCAAGCCCCACGGCGCCCTGTACACGACTGCCGCGGTCGACGAGGGTCAGGCCCGAGCGGTCGTCGAGGCGGTCCTCGAGTACGATCCGGCGCTGCCGCTCCTGTGCCAGCCGGGCTCGGTCCTCCACGCCGTCGCCGAGCAGGCCGACCTGACGGTGGTGGGAGAGGCCTTCGCCGACCGGGGCTACCTCCCCGACGGACGGCTCGTGCCACGGTCGCTCGCCGGTGCGCTCGTCACCGACGCCGATGCCGTCGCGAGCCGGGTCCTGCGCATCGCCACCGAGGGCACCGTCGTCGCGGTCGACGGGTCGCTCGTGGCCCTGCCGGCGCGGTCCGTGTGCACCCATGGGGACACTCCTGGCGCGGTCGAGCTGGCGGGCGCGGTGCGCACCCGGCTGGAGGCGGCCGGCATCACGGTGGCACCCTTCGTCACGACAGAACCGACCGAACCGACCGAACCGACCGGCACGACCCGCACCTAGGAGACGTCGCTCGTGGACTCCTCGACCGGCATCCCCGTCGACGTCCTGCCCGCCGGTGAGGAGGCCGTTCTCGTCGAGGTGGCGGACCTCGACGACGTGCTCGCCCTCGATGCCGCCCTCCGCTCGGTGGCCGCTGAGGGAACCGGGCCGTGGAGCGCGGCGACGGACCTCGTTCCGGGGGCACGGACCCTCCTCGTCATCGCCGGACCTCGTGCGGACCTCGCCGCGCTGAGCCGATCGGTGCGCGAGGTGGCCGCGGCGGCCGACCGCTCCCGCGACCCGGGCAGGACCGGCGCCGCCGTGGTCGAGATTCCCGTGCGCTACGACGGACCGGACCTCGGCGACGTCGCCGCGCTCACCGGCCTGACGGTGGCCGACGTGGTTGCAGCGCACACCCAGATGCCGTGGCGGGTCGCGTTCGGCGGCTTCGCACCGGGCTTCGCCTACCTCGTCGGTGGCGACCCGCGGCTTCGCGTGCCTCGTCGGGACACCCCCCGGGTGTCCGTACCGGGCGGCTCCGTCGCCCTGGCGGGAGACTTCTCGGCGGTCTACCCACGTCCCTCGCCCGGAGGCTGGCAGCTCATCGGCACGAGCGACGCCGTGCTCTGGGACGTCGAGCGGCAGCCGCCCGCACTGCTCACACCCGGCACGGCCGTCCGGTTCGTCGACGTCGGGAGCGACTCGTGAGCCCGGCACTCGAGGTCGTGTCGAGCGGTGCACTGGTCCTCGTCGAGGATGAGGGCCGGCCGGGGCACGCGGCTGTGGGTGTGGGGCGGTCGGGAGCGGCCGACCGCGGCGCGTACCGGCTCGGAGCACGGATCGCGGGCCATGGGGAGGGTCGCGCCGCGCTCGAGGTCCTGCTCGGCGGACTTGCGGTTCGCGCGCTGGGCCGGGCCACCGTGGTGGTCACCGGGGCTCCGGCACCGGCGAGCCTCGACGGGCGCCCGGTCGCGCACGCGACCCTCCTCGACGTCCCGCCAGGCTCCATCCTCGCGCTCGGGATGCCGGCCACCGGTCTGCGCTCCTACCTCACGGTCCGCGGCGGGATCGACGTCGACCCGGTGCTCGGCTCGCGGTCGACGGACACCCTGTCGGCCGTCGGACCGGCGCCGCTGCGCAGCGGTGACGTCCTGCCCGTGGGGACCCCCGGAGGCGGCTTCCCGACCGTCGACCACGTGGCACTGCCGGCGCCTGGCAACGAGGCCAGCTCCCTGCTCGAGGTGCTGCCCGGCCCTCGGGCGGCATGGGTCGGCGGGTGGGGCGGTGGGCTGGGCGGGCTGGTCGGGGCGGTGTGGACGGTCACCGGAGACAGCGACCGGGTCGGCCTTCGCCTCGGTGGAGCCCGCGTCCAACGTGCCGTGCCGTGGGCTGATGTCGAGCTGCCCAGCGAGGGCCTGGTCCGGGGTGCCGTGCAGGTCCCGCCAGGAGGCGAGCCCGTGGTCTTCCTCGCCGACCACCCGGTGACAGGCGGCTACCCCGTCGTCGCGGTGCTCACGGCATCCGCCGCGGATCGGGCCGCGCAGCTGAGACCCGGTGATGCAGTTCGCCTCATCCCCGTCACGTGATGCGAGACCACCCAGCCGCCCGGTTCCGCGAGAGGCGGGACGCGGTCGTGAGCGAGCCACTAGGCTCCAGTCAGCCAGCGTGAGGAGATTGGAGTGACCGCCGCGCCCACTCCTTCCATGTTCTCGGTGTTCCGGCGTCGTGACTTCACGCTCCTCTGGCTCGCCCAGCTCGTGTCGACGGCGGGGTCGGCACTCACCGACCTCGCGGCCGGCATCTTCGTGTGGCGCGCGACGGAGTCGGCGCTGGCGGTCGGGCTGACGCTCATGGTGACGGCACTGCCCAGCCTTGCCGTGGGGCTCCTGGCCGGCGTCTACGTCGACCGCCACGACCGCCAGCGCATCATGATGGGGACCTGCCTCGTCCAGGCGGTCGTCGTAGCCCTCATCGCCGTCGTCATCGGAATCGACTCGATCGCGTTGCCGGCCTTGTTCCTCCTCCTGCTCCTCAACGCCGGGGTGAAGCAGTTCTTCGACCCGGCGCACGACAGTCTCATCCCCGAGATCGCCAGCGACGAGGAGCTTGCTGCGGCGAACTCGTTCCTGTCGATCGCGAGCTTCGGTTCCACCGCGATCGGGTTCGCCGGGGCCGGGCTGCTCGCCGGCAGCGTGGGCCTGGTGTGGGCCTTCGTCCTCGATGCCGGGTCCTTCCTGTTCTGCGCCGCGTGCATCTCGCTCATGGGCCGCTATCGGATGCCCACTCCTGACGACGAGGCCAGCGTGCACGTCATCGTGGAGAACCTCCGCTCGGGCCTGCGGACGCTGATCGGCACGCCGACGATCCGCTCCCTCTTCATCGTCGGCTCGTTCATGTTCTTCTCGTTCGGGCTGTGGAACGTCCTGCTGCTGCCCTTCTCCTTGCGGGAGCTCGGCGCGACCGAGTTCCAGTACGGGCTGCAGGAGGCGCTGACGTCCGTCGGCTTCGTCGTCGGCTCTTTCTTCATGGCTCGCTTCTCCAAGCTCCTGCCCGAGCCGGTGTGGCTCGGCGTCGCCATGGTGGGCATGGGCGTCGCGGGGGTCCTCTACGGACTCGCGACCGAGATCTGGTTCGCCATCCTCCTCGTCACCGTGTCGGGGTTCTTCAACGCACCCTCGGCCATCGCCCGCTCCGTCATCCTGCAGCGGAACACCCCTCGCGACATGCGTGGACGGGTCTTCTCGGCCTTCTACGTCATGCGCGACGTGATCTTCGTGGCAGGGATGGCGACAGCCGGCCTGGCCGATGTCGTCAACATCCGGCTGCTCATCCTCGTGGCCTCGTCCCTGCTCTTCGTGGCGGCCCTCGTCACCGTCTTCGCTCCCGGCCTCAGCCGGTCCACCTGGCGAGCCACGGAGGAGCGACTGCGTGCCGCCGAGGCGCTTCCGGAGGCCGCGGTCGCCAGACCGGCCACCATGCTCGACTTCGACCGTCTCGTCGGCCGGCTCACCCCGTTCGGCCGACTGACGCCTCAGCAGCGCACCTCGTTCGTCTCGAACGCGGTGGTTCGTGAAGTCCTTGCAGGAACCCGCATCGTCGAGCACGGTGACCCCGCCTCATCGGCCTACTTCATCCTCGACGGGTCGACGACGGCCGGCATCCCGGTCGACGACGGGTACCGGGGGCTGTCGACGATGGCGGCGGGTGACTACTTCGGTGAGATCGCCGCCCTGACCGGCAGCCCTCGGACGGCGGACGTCATGGCCGACGTCGACAGTGTCCTGCTGGAGGTGCCGGCCGATGCCCTGCGAGCCACGATGGCCGTGCCGGAGGTCCAGCGGCTGGTCCTCGCCACGATGACGACCCGGCTGCAGCGCACCGAGTCCGCGGACCTCCCCCGACTGGCGGGACTCGACCAGGGGGACCTGCGCGACCTGCGGACCCCACGGACCCCGGGCGAGGTCGTACGACCACGCCGACCCACGACCCGACCATCGGAGTGAGGATGCCGCCCGCCCGCCGGCGCCCGCTCACCGCCGACCAGGTCGTCGCGGAGGCCGTCGCCCTCGCAGACAACCGCAGGTATGCCGCCGACGACGTCCTCGACGCCTGTGCGGTGGCATGGACCGCCGCCCGCCGCGCAGCCGGTCTGTGGCGGTCGCTGCCCGACCCGCCCGAGGTCTTCTCGGACGGCGTCCCGTCGGCCATCCACGTCTGACTTCCCCCGAGCCCGAGTTCCTGCAGGGACCGTGGCTGGTGCCAGAGTGGCGTCATGACGGCACGGGTCTCGCACACGACGGTCGACTGCAGGAACGCCTACGCGCTCTCGGAGTGGTGGAAGGGCGTTCTCGGCTATGTCGACATCGACGGCGACCCCAACCTGCCCGGCCACGACGAGTGCATGATCATCAGCCGGGACGGGTCCCACCGGCTGCTCTTCATCGAGGTGCCCGAGGACAAGTCGGGGAAGAACCGCATCCACCTCGATCTCGAGCCCGTCGAGGGACGCAGGGACGACGAGCTCGCTCGGCTCATCGCCCACGGTGCCGTGGAGGTGGCTGACCTCCGGGGGAAGTACGGCCCGGGCACCGGCTGGGTGGTCCTCGCCGACCCGGAGGGCAACGAGTTCTGCATCCTGCGCAGCGCGGCCGAACGAGCCGCAGCCGCGCCGGCGCCGCAGTCCTGAGCCGGCCGGCATCCCCACGAGCGCTCGTCCCAGCGCAGCGGCAGGACCGCGGCAACGCCGGAGCGTCAGGTCCGCGGGGGGCGCGGGTCCGGGGTCTGGGTGGACTCGCGCCTCGTGCGTTCCGGCTGGTTGGTCCGCTCGTCCGACTCCTCGAGGATGGCCCGGGCCTGCGCCTGCGGGTCCTCGCTCCCGGCGACCTGTTCCTCCGGAAGCAGCTCCGACCGCCGTTCCACCCGGTTCTCGTCCGGCATGTCACCCATCGCTCGAACGTACACCCGCATCGTTCGCGTCTCGCC
>CALCXF010000007.1 GCA_937907685.1 uncultured Nostocoides sp. | reverse complement strand
GTCGTGGGACCGGACAGGGCGGGCATCGGCCGGTCCCGTGACGGCGGCCGACTGCCCGACCACGGACAGCGCGCACTTCGCGTGGCCCTCGAGGCGCGGGTCCGGCCGCGCGGCAAGGCACTCCTCGCGGAGGCGTTGCCACTCGTGCGAGCAGGGTCCCGATCGCCGATGGAGACCCGGGCGCGGCTGATGTTCCACCGGGCCGGCTTCCCGGAGCCCGAGCTGAATGCCGACGTGCGCGACGCCCACGGCGGGTGGCTGCTCGAGGGCGACCTCGTCTGGCGGCAGCAGCGGGTCATCGGCGAGTACCAGGGCTCCCACCACGCCTCCATCAAGCGGCGCAGCGCCGACGCATCCCGGGCGACATCGGCCGAGGACCACGGGTATCGGGTCATCGAGATCTTCGCCGAGGACGTCTTCGGCGGGGCACGTCGTCGGAGGTGCCTGACCCGCTTCGCACAGGCGATGCACCTCGACCTTGCGACGCTGAGGGTCTGCTGATGCTCTGTCGAGGGGTCACGACACGCCGAGTCGCCGGTTGTCGCGTCCGCGTGTCACGACCCCTCGAGTCTCCGGACGGTCACGCCGTGTCGACGATGGTGGTGACGACCTCGGTCACGGAGGGGGAGCGGGGGGTCGACGAGAAGCCGAAGCGGCACGGTGGGTCGACGGGGCGCAGGTGCCCCAGCGGGATGCCGTCCAGCTCGCCCTCGAGGTCGGTCACGGTCCGCAGGTCGGTCGCGGCGTAGAACTCGCGGCGGCCCTCGCGGGCGGCGCCACGGGTGCGGACGCCGCTCATCGCCACTCGTGCCACCGGGTCGAGCGCCGTCGCCCAGGCGGGGCTCTCCGCGAGCGGGCGGGGGACGAGGCGCAGGAGGCGGCCCAGCGGCATACGACCCCCGACAGCGAGCCGGAGGTCGAGCGAGGGCGATGCGACGACCCACTCCACACCGGTGTCCACCACCGAGAACGGCTCGACCCGGACCTCGTCGAAGACGTACGTCGACGACACCAGGGCCGCGACGTCCGCCGTCGGGGCGATCAACACCCGGTGGCCGTCGGCACGCTCCACCATCGCGTCGCCGAACGCCCCGAACGGGCTCTCGTGCCACCGTCCGACGACGACCCGCACGCCGCTGCTCGAGCCCACGCCCGCGATCCGTCCGCGAAACCGCTGACGCGCACCCATGCCGTCATTCTCCGCACTAGGGTCCCGACATGGCAGCGACGCCCTCGTCAGGAACCACGGCGGGCCTCACCCCGGCGGCCCGGCGCGGCTACGGCCTGGGGTCCGTCGCCACCGGATCGTTCGGCACCGTGCCGGGTCTGCTCCTCCTGCCGTATCTCACCGACCGGCTGGGGGTCACCGCCGGGCTCGCGGGCCTCATCGTCTTCCTCCCCAAGGCGTGGGACGTCGTCCTCAACCCCGTGGCGGGGCGGATCAGCGACCGGTCGACGAACCCGGCGGGTCGTCGTCGTCCCTTCCTCATCCGTTCTGGTGTCCTCCTGGCGGTCGCCTTCGTCCTCATGTTCTCGGGACCGACAGCGCCCACCGGGGTCGCCGCCACCTGGGTGGTCCTCCTCTTCGTGGGCTGTGCGACGGCGTACGCCTTCTTCCAGGTGCCCTACGTCGCGATGCCGGCGGAGATGACCGACGACTACGACGAGCGCACCCGCCTGATGACCTGGCGGGTCGCGATCCTCGCGCTGGCCATCCTCGTGAGCGGCGGGCTGAGCCCGGTGATCCGTGACGCGCTGGGGCCGGTGTGGGGCTACCGCGGCGTCGGCCTGTTCGTCGGCGCGCTCATCCTCGTCGGCACGGTGGGCGCATGGTGGGGCACCCGTTCCACGCCGATGAGCCGAGCCGCCACTGCGGGCGGCAGCCTGCGCGACCAGCTCGCCATCATCGCGGCCTCCCGGTCGTTCCGGACCCTCCTCACCGTCTTCGTGCTCCAGGCCCTGGCGACCGGGGCCATGCTCGCCGGGGTGGACTACGTCGCCAGGGTCCTGCTCGGCAGCAGCGGCGCCTCGACGGTGCTCTTCGTCTGCTTCGTCGCCCCCGCGCTCCTCGTCACCCCAGTGTGGCAACGGGTCGGCGAGGCACGCGGCAAGCGCACGGGATACGTCTGGGGCTCGTTGCTCCTGGGAGTCGGTGCCCTCGCGACGCTGCTCACCGTGCAGCTCGGCGTCGCCGCGACCGCAGCGACTGTGGCTGTCGTGGGCGTGGGGTACGCGGCCTGCCAGATGTTCCCCCTCGCGATGCTCCCTGACGTGGCGGCCGATGACACGGCCCGCACCGGCGAGGACCGCGCGGGGACGTACACCGGTGTCTGGACGGCCGGCGAGACGCTCGGGCTCGCGGTCGGGCCCTTCCTGTATGCCGGCATCCTCGCCCTCGGCGGTTACGTCTCGTCGACGGATGCCGCGGCGGCGCAACCGGACTCGGCGCGCTCGGCCATCGCGCTGGGCTTCACCGTCGTCCCTGCGGTGCTCGTCGCCTTCTCGCTTGTGGTCCTGCGCCGGTACCGGCTCGACGAGGAGGTGCACCGATGAGCGAGCCCGCCGGTGGTGCGATGAGCACCGAGGAGGTTCTCGCGACCCTGCGGGCCCTCCAGTCCGCCGACCTGCCCGCCCACGGCGGCCGGACGCTCGCCTACGTCTACGACTCGGGCCTCGCCGACGCGGACACGGTCGGGCTCGAGGCGCTGGCGATGTTCGCGTCGTCGAACGCGCTCGACCCCACGGCCTTTCCGTCACTGCAACGCATGGAGAACGACCTCGTCGCCATGGCGGGCGGGCTCCTCGACGCACCGACCGGGTATGCCGGGTCGGTCACCTCCGGTGGGACCGAGTCGATCCTCCTCGCGGTTCTCGCGGCCCGGGAGGCCGCGGGGCTCGAGAACCCGAGCATGGTCCTGCCCACGACAGCGCATGCCGCCTTCCACAAGGCCGCCAAGTACCTCGGGGTGCGGGCGGTCGTCGTCGACGTCCACCCGCGGACACTGCGCGCGGATCCGCGCGCGATGGCGGGGGCGGTCGACGGGTCCACGGTGCTCGTCGTGGCCTCGGCCCCTTCCTACGCCCACGGAGTGGTCGACCCGGTGGCCGAGGTCGCCGGAGACGCGGCGGCACGCGGTGTCCGGTGCCACGTGGACGCGTGCATCGGGGGGTGGGTGCTCCCGCACCTCACCGACGTCGGCCCGTGGTCCTTCGCCGCGGACGGCGTGACGAGCATCAGCGTCGACCTGCACAAGTACGCCTACACCCCCAAGGGCGCTTCCCTGCTGCTGCACCGCTCGGCCGCCCTTCGTGCGGGTCACTTCTTCGCGTCGGCCGACTGGCCGGGCTACACGATGCTCAACACGACCACGCAGTCCACCCGTTCGGGCGGGCCGCTGGCCGCCGCCTGGGCGGTGACCCAGCACATCGGCCTCGACGGCTACGCGACGCTGGCTCGTCGTGCTCGACAGGCGACCCTCGACGTGGCGGCCGCCGCGGCCGGCATCCCGGGGGTTCGGGTCGTGGCCCCGCCGGACGCGACCCTCCTGGCCCTGGCGACCGACGGCTCGTGCGACGTCTTCACCGTGGCCGACGAGATGCGCGAGCGCGGGTGGTACGTCCAGCCCCAGCTGGCACACCGCACCGTCCCTGCGACCCTGCACCTCACCCTGTCGGCCGCCACGGCGCCATCGGTGCCCGAGCTGGTCGTCGCCCTCGCCGACTCCGTCGCCATGGCACGCGAGGCGGGCCCGGTGGAGGTCGACCCGGCACTGGCCTCTCTCCTCGCGTCGCTGGATCCGACCACGCTCGACGACGTCGGCTTCGCCCGCCTGCTCGCCGCCGCCGGACTGGTGGGGGACGACGGCCGACTGGCGCTGCCCACCCGGATGTCGCCGGTCAACGCCCTCCTCGACCGCTGCCCACCGCCTCTGCGCGAGGCTCTCCTCCTCGGTGTCCTCGACCGCCTGGCGCGTCCTTCCGGTACCTGAGGGCGTCCGGTTGCCACCCGTGCGGCCGCGGTGTTGGCTGGGTGGCTCGACCCGCCGGACCGAAGGACGACGATGAGCGACGCGACGTCTGACCTCGCCCTCTCGCACACCGTCGGGCCCAAGGAGCCCGCCCTCCTCGAGCAGACGATCGGTGACAACCTCGACGCAGCGGTCGCCCGCGTGCCGGAACGGGACGCCCTCGTCGACCGGTCGGCCGGCCTCCGGTTGACGTATGCCGAGCTGGGCGCCGAGGTCGACCGGCTCGCCCGGGCGCTCATCGCCGTCGGCGTGGCAAAAGGCGACCGCGTCGGCATCTGGGCACCGAACTGCGCCGAGTGGACCCTGACGCAGTACGCGACGGCCAAGGTGGGGGCCATCCTCGTGACCATCAACCCGGCCTACCGGTCACACGAGCTGACCTACGTGCTCAACCAGGCCGGGGTGCGGCTGCTCGTCACGGCGGCGTCCTTCCGGTCCTCGGACCACGTCGCGATGGTCGCCTCGGTGCGCCAGGAGTGCTCGGCGCTGGAGGAGGTGGTCGTCCTCGGGGAGGAGTCGTGGTCGATGCTTCTCGAGCGCGCCGAGGAGGTGAGCCCGGAGCGGCTGTCCATGGTCCAGGCGGAGCTGAGCCCACACGACCCGATCAACGTGCAGTACACCTCCGGCACCACGGGGTTCCCCAAAGGGGCGACGCTCAGCCACCACAACATCCTCAACAACGGCTATCTCGTCGGCGAGGTCTGCCGCTACACCGAGGAGGACCGCATCTGCATCCCGGTGCCCTTCTACCACTGCTTCGGCATGGTCATGGGCAACCTGGCGGCGACATCGCACGGGGCGTGCATGGTCATCCCGGCGCCCGGGTTCGACCCGGCGCTGACCCTGGAGGCGGTCGCCGAGGAGCGCTGCACCTCGCTCTACGGCGTCCCGACGATGTTCATCGCGGAGTGGGCCCTCCCGAACCTCGCGTCGTACGACCTCACCTCCGTACGTACCGGGATCATGGCCGGTTCCCCGTGCCCGGAGTCGACGATGACCAGGCTCATCGAGGCCGGCATCGACGAGATGACGATCTGCTACGGCATGACGGAGACGTCCCCGGTGTCGACCCAGACCCGCACGGACGACTCGTTCGAGCGCAAGGTGGGCACCGTCGGCGCGGTGCACCCGCACCTCGAGATCAAGGTCGTCGACCCCGTCACCCGCAGTACCCTGCCGCGAGGTGAGGCGGGGGAGCTGTGCACCAAGGGGTACTCCGTGATGCTCGGCTACTGGGACGAGCCGGAGAAGACCGCCGAGGTGCTCGTCGACGGATGGATGCACACCGGGGACCTCGCCGTTCTGGACACCGACGGCTACGTCCGCATCACCGGCCGGATCAAGGACATGGTCATCCGCGGTGGCGAGAACATCTCCCCCCGCGAGGTCGAGGAGTTCCTCCACACCCACCCCGACGTCCTCGATGTGCAGGTCATCGGGGTACCCGACTCGCGGTACGGCGAGGAGCTCTGCGCGTGGGTCCGGGTGCGCGACGGCGCCCCGCCGTTGACCGCTGAGGCGTTGCGCGAGTTCGCATCCGGGCGGCTCGCGCACTACAAGATCCCGCGCTACGTGCGCGTCGTCGACGAGTTCCCGATGACGGTGACCGGCAAGGTCCGCAAGGTCGAGATGCGCGAGGTCACCGTCTCCGAGCTGGGCCTCTGACCCGCGCGTGGACGGGCCGCCTGCCGTCAGGCAGGGCCGTCTCCCCGCGGAGTAGGTTGTGCCGCGAGATGTGCCTCCGGCGCACCGTCGACGACAGGAACTCGTATGCAGACCGGCCGACTGATCCTCCTGCTCCTCCTCGTCCTGGCGGTGGCGGTGGTGGTGGTGCTCCTGCTCCGGCGCAGCACCGGGAAGAAGGAGCAGCAGCGCGTCGAGGCCGCCCTCCTGCGCACCGACGCGGAGCAGATGGCGGCACGGCTCGCCGGCCAGGCGAGCTACGCCGAGCAGGCCGCCGAGCGCGCCGAGGTGGCGCGCGTCGAGGCCGAGCAGCGGGCCCGTGAGGCGGCACGGCTCGAGGAGGAGGCGGCCGAGCAGCGAGCGGCGGCCGAGTCCACCCGCCGGGAGTACGAGGAGACGATGCGGCGAGCCGACGAGGTGGACCCCGACGTCACGGAGTCCTCGTTCGCCGTCGACGGGCGCGAGAATGTCGACGACGACTCCGACCGGCACGTCCGAGACGGCGGGCTCGACGAAGCGCGGACGGCATCCGACGAGGACGACGATGTCCCTGCCGACCACGCGGAGCCTCCACGCGACCGCACGCCGGCAGGTGCCACGACCCCCGGTACGGCGGCAACTGGCACGACCGCTGGTGCGGCGGCAACTGGCACGACCGCTGGTGCGGCGGCCGCCGGTGCGACGGCCGCCGGTGCGGCCGCGTGGGCCGGCCAGGACGGGGAACGGCACCCGGAGAGCGAGCGCATCGCCTCCGCCGCCGACTACCGCGACGACGTGCCCGCCGACAGGCCGCGGGCGGACGACGACGTTTACGGCGGTCCGGCCGTGGGTAGGGCGGACGGCATGAGCGACGACGCCCGCCCCGACCGTGACGACTCCGACACGAGGCGGGAGGGCGAGGCTCCGGCCACCTCCCTGGACTCCGACGTCTCCCACGACGCCGAGTCACCTCGCGGGGAGTGGGGCGGCCCGCCGAGCGACCGGTCATCCGACCGCGGTGCCGATGAGGGCGCCGACCTCACGGTGATCGCCGACCCCGAGGCCTACGCCGCCACCGAGCCCCTGCGCGCCGAGGACCAGACGCCTCCGGTCGAGCGGGAGCCCGTTCCCGAGGACCAGCGGCAGTGGTCGGGCACCAGCGGAGTCGACCGGGATGCCGATGCCGGTGCCGACCACGGCGCGGATGCCGGTGCCGACCGGGATGCCGATGCCGGTGCCGACCACGGCGCGGATGCCGGTGCCGACCTCGGCTCCAGCGCCCCCCGCGAGGGTGGCGTGGCGATCGTCGCCGACCCCGACCAGTACGCCTCCACGGAGCCCCTGCAGGCCGGCGAGGACCGCGGCGCAGACGATGACCGCCGCCTCCGTTCCGACGAGCGCTCGTGGGACCGCAGCGTGGAGACCGGTGCGTCCGGCGACGTCCGCGTCGCCGGCGGCGCCCATGTCGCCACGGGCGACGCGGCTGTGGCCGGCGACGAGGACAGGCGCACAGAGCGCACCTCCACCCGTGACCAGGACACCCTCGGCGACCCCAACGCCCACGCACCGGCCGAGACCGGTGCGGCCGTGGCGGAGAACGACGACTCGACATGGACCGCGGCTGACGACGCCGAGCGCGCCGCCAACCCTCGCTATGACACCACTCCGGCTGGGGACTGGGCGGCGGACGAGGGTGAGCTCCTCGACCGGACCCATGACCGCGGTGCCCGCCTGGCCGAGGAGCGCGAGGACCTCGCCCGCGACGCCGGAGCCCCCGTGCAGAGCGGCATGGCGCAGCGGGCGGCGCGCCGCATCTCCGACTTCCACGAGCTTCGTGACGGAGGCTTCGGGGTGGGCTCGGCAGCCCCGCTCGACGACGGCGGCCAACCGCTGGACCACCCGGTGCAGGGTCACCGCAGCTCGATGACCTTCGACCTGCCCGGCGACCCGGGCTACGACACGGCCGAGCCCGACGTGTGGTTCTACGACCAGGCCGCCGCCGAGCGCAGCGGCTTCCGGCGCTCCGGCCGGTAGGGCCCGGCCCCTCGACCCCACCAGGAACCGCCGCACGGCAACCGTCAACCGGCGTGCCGCGCGGCGGTCTCGTGCGTCCCCCGTCCGCGCCCCTCCGGCTGCCCCTGCAGCCCACCCGATAGGTTCGTCCCGTCCCCTGCAGGCCGAGAGGAACCGCTGTGCGCATCGGAGTGCCCCGAGAGTCCCGACCGGGCGAGACGCGGGTCGCCGCGACCCCGAAGACCGTCGAGCAGATGCGTGCCCTCGGGTACGCCGTCTTCGTGGAGAGCGGGGCGGGTGCGCGCGCCAGCTTCGAGGACTCCGCCTACGTGCGCGCCGGCGCCGACGTCATCGACGACGCCGTGTGGAACGCCGACGTGCTGCTCAAGGTCAACCCGCCCTCCGACGCGGAGGTCGGCCGCCTCCGTCCGGGGCAGGTCCTCGTGTGCCTCCTCGCCCCTGCCCTCGACCCTGACCTCGTCGAGATGCTCGCTGGTCGGGGGGTCACCGCGCTCGCCATGGATGCCGTCCCGCGCATCTCGCGCGCCCAGTCGCTCGACGTGTTGTCGTCGATGGCGAACATCGGTGGGTACCGTGCCGTCATCGAGGCGGCCAACGAGTTCGGCTCGTTCTTCACCGGCCAGGTGACCGCGGCGGGCAAGGTACCCCCCGCGAAGGTCCTCGTCGTGGGCGCAGGGGTGGCGGGCCTCGCCGCGATCGGCACGGCGAACTCGCTCGGTGCCGTCGTCCGCGCGTTCGACGCCCGCCCGGAGGTGGGCGAGCAGGTGGAGTCGATGGGCGCCGAGTTCCTCCGGGTCGACGTCGAGGACACCGGCCCCTCCGCCGACGGGTACGCGCGGGAGACGAGCGCCGACTTCGACGCGAAGGCTGCCGCGCTCTACGCCGCCCAGGCCGCCGACGTCGACATCATCATCACGACCGCGCTCATCCCGGGGCGTCCCGCACCGCGGCTCCTCACCGAGGCGATGGTCGCGTCGATGAAACCCGGCTCGGTCATCGTCGACATGGCGGCGGCCAACGGCGGGAACGTCGCCGGCACGGTCGCCGGCCAGAGAGTCGTCACCGACAACGGTGTGACGATCCTGGGGTACACCGACCTCGCCGGGCGCCTCCCGACCCAGGCGTCACAGCTGTTCGGCACCAACGTCGTCAACCTCCTCAAGCTGCTCACCCCCGCCAAGGACGGCGAGCTCGTCGTCGACCTCGACGACGTCGTGCAGCGCGGGATGACCGTCGTCCGCGACGGTGAGGTGCTCTGGCCGCCACCGCCGGTCCAGGTGTCCGCGGCACCTGCGGCCACGCCGGCGGTCGCCGAGGTGGTGCCGGCACCCGCCAAGGAACCGATGAGCCCGACGCGCCGGCTCGCGGTCCTGGCCGCGTCAGGGACACTGTTCCTCCTCGTCGCCGCCATGTCACCGGAGCCCTTCCTCGGCCACTTCTTGGTGTTCATGCTCTCGGTCGTCATCGGCTTCTACGTGATCGGCAACGTGCACCATGCGCTGCACACCCCGCTGATGTCGGTGACCAACGCGATCAGCGGCATCATCATCGTCGGCGCGCTCCTGCAGGTCGGCCACGGCAGCGTGGCCGTCTCGGTCCTGGCGTTCGTCGGCATCCTCGTCGCGAGCATCAACGTGTTCGGTGGGTTCCGGGTGACCGCCCGAATGCTCCAGATGTTCAAGCGCGAGGAGGCGACTCGATGACGCTCTCCCTGTCGCTGGTCCAGGGCGCCTACATCGTCGCCGGCCTGCTCTTCATCCTGGCCCTGGCCGGTCTCTCCCGGCACGAGAGCGCCCGCAACGGCGTCCGGTTCGGTGTGGTCGGGATGGCCGTCGCCCTCGTCGCCACGGTTCTCGCAGCGACGGCCGGAGTGGACGCGGCTCCCCTGGGGAGCGGCGGACCCGATCGCGACGGCAGTGGCTGGCTCGGGCTGGCGCTCATCGCCACGGCGATGGTCATCGGTGCGGTCATCGGCCTGGACCGGGCCCGCAAGGTCGAGATGACCGGGATGCCGGAGCTCATCGCGATGCTCCACAGCTTCGTCGGCCTGGCCGCCGTCCTCGTCGGCTGGAACAGCTCGTACGAGGAGACCCCCTACCCGACCATCCACGACGTCGAGGTGATGGTCGGCGTCTTCATCGGTGCCGTGACGTTCACCGGTTCCATCGTGGCGTTCCTCAAGCTCTCGGCGCGGATCAGGTCGGCCCCCCTCATGCTGCCCGGGCGGAACCTCATCAACCTCGGGGCGATCGTCGCGTTCTTCCTCCTGACGATCGTCTACGTCGCCCTCCCGGCCGACGCGACCTTCGCCCGGGCGAGCGTGCTGGGCATCGTCACCGTGGTCGCGCTGGCGCTGGGCTGGCACCTCGTCGCCTCGATCGGCGGTGGCGACATGCCCGTCGTCGTCTCCATGCTCAACAGCTACTCGGGGTGGGCAGCGGCCGCGGCGGGGTTCCTCCTCGGCAACGACCTCCTCATCATCACCGGGGCCCTCGTCGGCTCCTCCGGTGCCTACCTGTCCTACATCATGTGCCGGGCGATGAACCGCTCGTTCATCTCCGTCATCGCCGGCGGCTTCGGCGTCGAAGGTGGCACCGTGGCCGCCGACGTCGACTACGGCGAGCACCGCGAGATCACGCCCGAGGCGGCTGCGGAGCTGCTCTCGAACGCTCGCTCGGTCGTCATCACCCCCGGATACGGGATGGCGGTGGCCCAGGCGCAGTACCCGGTCGCGGAGCTCACCCGCACGCTTCGGGAGCGGGGGGTCGACGTACGTTTCGGCATCCACCCTGTCGCCGGCCGCCTGCCGGGCCACATGAACGTGCTCCTGGCCGAGGCCAAGGTGCCCTACGACATCGTCCTCGAGATGGACGAGGTCAACGACGACCTCAAGGGCACCGACGTCGTGCTCGTCATCGGCGCGAACGACACCGTCAACCCGGCAGCTCAGGACGACCCTGCGTCACCGATCGCCGGGATGCCGGTGCTCCGGGTGTGGGAGGCGGAGCACGTCATCGTCTTCAAGAGGTCCATGGCCACCGGCTACGCCGGAGTGCAGAACCCGTTGTTCTTCCGGGAGAACTCCCAGATGCTCTTCGGTGACGCCAAGGACCGGGTCCAGGACATCCTCCGGGCCCTCTGACGCGCTCAGTGGGCGGGTTGGGGCACGTGGGTAGGGTGTGCGCCGTGACCGACCCCGAGGAGCCGAGCGCCCCACGGGTGCCCACGGCCCCACCACGGCCGGCCGTCATCACGTATGCCGGGGCGGGCGTCGACGTCGAGGCGGGTGACCGCGCGGTCGAGCTCATGAGGGCGAGCGTCCGGCGGGCGACCCGGCCGGAGGTGCTGGGTGACCTCGGGGGCTTCGCGGGGATGTTCGACGCGAGCGGGCTGTCGGCCTTCGACCGTCCGGTGCTCGCCACCTCGACCGACGGTGTGGGCACGAAGGTCGCCATCGCGCAGGCCCTGGACCGGCACGGCACCATCGGGTTCGACCTCGTCGGCATGGTCGTGGACGACATCGTCGTGTGTGGGGCGGAGCCCCTGTTCATGACCGACTACATCGCCTGCGGCCGGGTCATCCCCGAGCGGGTCGCCGCGATCGTCTCCGGCATCGCCGCCGCGTGCCAGCAGGCCCGGGTGGCCCTCATCGGCGGCGAGACGGCCGAGCACCCCGGCCTCCTCGCTGCGGACGAGTACGACGTCGCGGGGGCGGCGACCGGTGTGGTCGAGCACGCCGAGGTGCTCGGTCCACACCGGGTCGTCCCGGGAGACCTCGTGCTGGGGCTCGCCAGCAGCGGTCTCCACTCCAACGGTTACTCCCTGGTCCGTCGAGTCGTCGAGCACGCGGGCTGGCACCTGGAGCGGCACGTCGAGGAGTTCGGTCGAACCCTCGGGGAGGAGCTGCTCGAGCCCACCCGGGTCTACGCGGCCGACCTCCTCGACCTCGTGCGCACGGACGGCGTCGAGGTGCACGCGCTGTCACACGTGACCGGAGGCGGGCTCGCTGCAAACCTCGCACGGGTCCTCCCGCCACACGTGCACGCCCGCCTCGACCGCTCGACGTGGGCCCCCGCACCCGTCTTCACGACCGTCGGCCGGCTGGGGTCCGTCCCGGACGCCGACCTCGAGCGCACGCTCAACATGGGTGTCGGGTTCGTCGCGGTGGTGCCATCCTCCGCGGTCACGGCCGCCGTCGGGCTCCTCCGGGCGCGCGGCATCCACACGTGGGTCATGGGTGAGGTGTTCGCTGCAGGAGCGGCTCCGGTCGAGGACGGCATCGAGGTCGTCCACGGCGCCAAGGGGGTCGACGGGGGCTCGGTCCAGGTCGTCGGGGCCTACCTCGGCTCCTGACCCGGACCGTGCCGCGGGCACCAGCCCCTGCCTCAGACGACGGTGATCTGGGGTCCGTACAGCTCCATCGCCGCGAGAGCCCGCTCATGGTTCTCGGGGGTGGAGCCGGCGCACGCGTCCGCCACGACCCGGACGGTGGCCCCGGCGTCTGCGGCCGGCAGCGCGGTCGACAGCACGCAGCAGTCGGTGGAGACGCCGGTCAGGGCGAGGCAGGCGTCGTCGCCCACCAGCTCACGCAACACCGGCCACTTGCCGAACGTCCCGGCCGTGAGGACGTGACCGGCGGCGTCGCGCAGGTCGGGCACCACGGCATACAGGGGGTCCTCGTCGGGGACGAGGGCGAACGGCCACTCCTCGTAGTACGGGCCCCAGGAGCCGCCGAGCGAGGGGTCGGCGACGAACCGCGTGACGACGGTGCGCTCGGGCCCGTGCTGTGCGGCCAACGCGGCGATCCGCTCGACGGTCGACGCCCACATCGGAGAGCCCCAGGGTGAGGTGCCGGGGTCGGCGAAGACGGACTGGGGGTCGACGACGACGAGCCAGCCGCCGGGGTCGACCTGGTCACGCGGGATGTCCTCGGCCACCACACCCCCTCACCGAGCGGGCTGCCGGTCCGTGATCCGGGCGTCGCTGGTGGGCATCTGCTCCTCCTGGCGGCGCACCGTGCCGCGCCGGGCGACGAGGGTGACGAGGAACCCGAGGGCCAGGGCGAGGAGGACGCCGATGTTCGAGTACGGCCAGTTGCCCTCCCAGTACGGTGCACCCTCTCCTTCGGGGACGTACGTGCCGAGTCCGAGGGGGCCGAGCAGGTAGCCCTGCCAGTTGTTCCACGCGGCGTCCTGGGCGAAGCTGTTGACGACGAGCCCCCAGCCGATGACCGACGCCACGACCATCGTGCCGATCGACACCCAGTCGAACGCGCCGTAGCGCCCGCGGGCGTCGAAGAGGTCGTCGTCGTCGTAGTCACGCTTGCGCAGGGTGATGTCGGCGATCATGATGCCGGCCCAGGCCGCGAGGGGCACCCCGAGGGTGATGAGGAAGCTCTGGAACGGGCCGAGGAAGTCCTCCGCGACGAAGACGACGAAGAAGGTGCCGAACGTGAGGATGAGCCCGTCGACGAGGGCGGCCATCGGTCGCGGGATGCGCACGCCGAGCGAGAGCAGCGTGAGGCCGGAGGAGTAGATGCCGAGCACTGCCCCGGAGATGAGCGAGAGGATGACCGCGACGAGGAACGGCACGAGGAACCACGTCGGGAGCAGCGTGGCGAGCGTGCCGATCGGGTCCGACGGGATGCCGGCCAGCACCTCGGCGTTGGACGCCGAGAGCAGGAGACCGAAGACGACGAGCAGCACCGGGGCGATCGCCCCCCCGAAGGTGTTCCAGAAGACGATCGCGCTGCCGGGCGCGGAGCGGCGCTGGTAGCGGGACCAGTCCGCGGCGATGTTGATCCAGCCCAGCCCGAAACCGGTCATGAGCAGGACGAACGCGCCCACGACCGACTGCGCCTCGCCGGACGGGAGTGCGGCCACGGCGGCCCAGTCGATCTCGCTCGCCGCCACGACGACGAAGAGGATGGTGACGATGCCGGTGACCCAGGTGAGCACCGACTGCATCCGCATGATGATGTGGTAGCCGGCCACGGAGGCCAGCACGATCGCGGCGGCGACGACGAAGGCCGCAGCCACCTTCGTGCCGGTGCCACCGCCCCAGCCCAGCTGCTCGAAGATCGTGGCTGTCGCGAGGACGGCGAGGATCGCGAGGAAGGTCTCCCAGCCGATGGACACCAGCCACGAGACGACTCCGGGGACCTTCTGCCCGTTCACGCCGAACGCGGCCCGCGAGAGGATCATCGTCGGCGCCGATCCGCGCTTCCCGGCGATCGCGATGATCCCGCACAGCAGGAACGAGATGACGATCCCCAGGACGGTGACGACCAGCGCCTGCCAGAACGAGATGCCGAAGCCGAGGACGAACGCGGCATACGAGATGCCGAAGACCGACACGTTGGCAGCGAACCACGGCCAGAAGAGGTCCCGAGGTCTCGCGGTGCGCTCGGACTCGTCGATGATCTCGATGCCCGTGGTCTCGACCCCGAGCCGCTTCGTGGCCACCGCCGTCTCGCTCATGGAGCCGAGCATAGGCCCGGGCGGCGCATCACGAGGGCTCGGAGCGGCCTCGCGGGAGCGGGCACGACCGACGCCCGCACCGTCGGCGCGGGTCACACGACAGGCACGGTCAGGGCGGCGTCAACGCCGGCCCGGGGACCACTGCCCGTGGTCGTCCTCGTCCTCCCCGTCGCGGTCGTCGCTCATCGAGCGGTTCCCGTTCTGGGTGGATCCGTGCAGTTCTCGCTCAAGCGCGGAGAGGTCGGTGTCCGGGCTGAAGTACTTCAGCTCTCGAGCGACCTTCGTCTGCTTGGCCTTGGCTCGGCCGCGCCCCATGGCGTGACCCCCTCGTGCGTCTGCCGGGGCGGCATCACGAGTGGGACGGCCCCGTCTTCAGGGTCATCCCACGTCGCGGAGCGGTCCCGGGAATCGTGTGTGTGTCGTGACGCCAACGGTACATCAGTGGAGCCGTTCCGGCGACGCCGTCCGGTCAACGGTGAGCCGTTGTCGCGTGTTCCCGAGCGCCGATTCCGCGCACCCCTCAGGTCGCTCTGGCCCCGACCGGGTCCCCCGGCAGCCACGGACGGCGCCCACCTGCGGCGATGCGTCGCTCGGCGACCCGGTCGGCCGCGACGGCCGGGCTCACGTCGTCCTCGTCGGCGGCGCGGAGCACCTCGAGCGTGTGCTCGAAGATCGTCTCGGTGCGGCGCCGCGCCCGCTCCATGTCGAACCCGTGCAGCTCGTCGGCGACCTGGATGACACCACCGGCGTTGACGAGGAAGTCCGGCGCGTAGAGGATCCCGCGCTCGCGCAGCCTGCGAGCCGTCCCACCCGGTCCGTCCGTGACCAGCTGGTTGTTGGCCCCACCGCACACCACCCGGGCCCGCAGCACCTCGACCGTGTGCTCGTCCAGAGCTCCGCCGAGGGCGTTCGGGCTGAACACGTCGAGGTCCGCATGGACGAGGTCCTCCACGTCCGCGACCCCTCGCACACCCGGGTGCCGGCCGAGCACCGCCCGCACCGCCTCCGTGTCCACGTCGGCGACGACGACGTCAGCGCCGTCCTCGAGGAGGTGCTCGACGAGGCGGTGGCCGACCTTGCCGACACCGGCGATGCCGACCCGGCGCCCGGACAGGGTCGCCTCGCCCCAGAGGTGCTGGGCCGCGGCGCGCATGCCCTGGAAGACGCCGTACGCCGTGAGCACCGACGAGTCACCGGCCCCACCGCGCTCGGGTGAGCGGCCGGTGGCCCACGTGGTCTCCTCGCCGACGACGTCCATGTCGGCGACGTACGTGCCGACGTCGCAGGCGGTGACGTACCGGCCGCCGAGCGACTCGACGAACCGGCCGTACGCCCGGAGCAGCTCCGGGGTCTTGTCCCGGTGCGGGTCACCGAGGACGACGGCCTTGCCCCCACCGTGGTCGAGGCCGGCAAGGGCGTTCTTGCTCGTCATGGCACGGGAGAGGCGCAGGACGTCAGCCAGGGCGTGGTCCATCGAGGCGTAGGGGTGGAAGCGCGTGCCGCCCAGGCCCGGGCCGAGCGAGGTGTCGTGCAGGGCGATGACTGCCCGCAGTCCCGTGTCCGGGTCGGAGCAGAAGGCGACCTGCTCGTGGCCGGCGAGGTCGATGAGGTCGGTGGCCATGCGGGTGCTCCTGCGGGCGTGGGGGGTGCCACCACGCTAGCCCCGTCGCACCGACGACCAGCCGGGGCGCTCCTGCCGGAGGGCTCGCCGCTCGGGGGCAACGGCGGGGCAAGGTTCGACGCAGCGCGGGTCCTCGCGCGGTAGGTGTGAGACTGGGCCCCCGGAGCATCCCGTCACCGAGGAGCGAGTCGTGCTGAGAGTCGGCTACAAGGCGTCGGCGGAGCAGTTCGCTCCGGGCGAGCTCGCGGCATACGCCGTCCGTGCCGAGGAGCTGGGACTCGACTCCGTCACCGTCTCCGACCACTTCCAGCCGTGGCGGCTCGAGGGCGGCCACGCCCCGAACTCCCTCGCCTGGCTCGCCTGGGTCGCCGCCCGCACCGAGCGCGTCATGCTCGGCCCCTCCGTCCTCACCCCGACCTTCCGCTACAACCCGGCGGTCATCGCGCAGACCTTCGCCACCCTGGCCTGCCTCGCCCCCGGGCGGATCATGCTCGGGATCGGCACCGGCGAGGCGCTCAACGAGGTGGCCGTCGGCTCGGTGCGCGACGGGGAGTGGCCGGAGTTCAAGGAGCGGTTCGGCCGGATGCGTGAGGCCGTCCGGATCATCCGCGCGCTGTGGACCGAGCCCAGCGTGACCTTCGACGGCGAGTACTTCAGGACGGTCGAGGCCAAGATCTACGACCGCCCCGACGTGCCGGTCCCCATATACGTCGCCGCGGGCGGGCCGATGGTGGCCCGCTATGCCGGGAGGATGGCCGACGGCTTCATCTGCACCTCGGGCAAGGGTCGGCAGCTGTATGCCGACCAGCTGGTCCCCGCGGTCGACGAGGGGCTCGAGCGGGCCGGCCGTGACCTCGACGAGATCGACCGGATGATCGAGGTCAAGCTCTCGTGGGACCCCGACCCCGACCGCGCGCTGGAGAACTGCCGCTTCTGGGCGCCGCTGTCACTTCCCGCCGACATGAAGCACTCGATCCACAGTCCCAGTGAGCTGGAGGATGCCTGCAACCAACTACCGATCGAGGACGTTGCCGAGCGCTGGGTCGTGGCGAGCCGGCCCGAGGACGTGGTCGAGGCCCTGCGGGTCTACACCGACCTCGGCTTCGACCACCTCGTCGTGCACGGCCCCGGGCACGAGCAGGAGCGGTTCCTCACGACGTTCTGCGAGCAGGTCCTCCCCGGCCTGCGCGAGCTCACCCCCGTCGCCCGGTGACCGGCGCGAGCGAGACCCCGGTGCCGAGGCCGCCGGCCGCCCTGCGCCTTCGCGGCCGACTCTACGATGCGTCGCGCCCGGCGGTCATGGCGGTGATCAACCGGACGCCGGACTCGTTCTGGGCGGGCAACCGGCACGCCGACCTCGACTCGGCCCGGGGGGCTCTCGACGAGGCCGTCGCAGCCGGCGCCGACATCGTCGACGTCGGCGGAGTCCGGGCGGGCCAGGACGGTGCTGCCGTGTCGCCCACGGAGGAGGTCGAGCGAGTCGTGCCGTTCCTCGTTCTCGCGCGGGAGGCCCACCCCGACGTCGCCCTCAGCCTCGACACCTGGCGGGCCGAGGTGGCGCGTGCGGCGGCGGCCGAGGCCGGGGTGGACCTCGTCAACGACACCTGGCAGGGCCACGACCCCGACCTGGTGCACCTGGCCGCCGAGGTCGGGGCGGGCTACGTCGTGTCGCACACCGGCGGCCTTCCGCCTCGCACGGACCCGGATGCCGTGACCTACCCACCCGAACCGCTGGGAGTGCTCGACGACGTGCTGCGCACGCTGCGCGAGGGGGCCGAGCGGGCGGTCGCGGCCGGCATCCCCCCCGAGCGGGTGCTCGTGGACCCGACCCTCGACTTCGGCAAGACGACCGCCCACTCACTCACCCTGCTGCGGCACACCGAGGCCGTCGTGGCGCTGGGTCTTCCTGTACTGCAGGCTCTTTCGCGCAAGGACTTCGTCGGCGAGACCCTCGACCTGCCCCCCGACGAGCGCCTTGAGGGAACGCTCGCCGCCACCGCCGTGGCCGCGTGGCTCGGGGCGACGGTGTTCCGAGCCCACGACGTGCGAGCGACCCGGCGGGTGGTCGACATGGTGGCGTCGATCCGTGGTGACCGGCCGCCGCTGCTCACCGTCCGGGGCTTCCCGACATGACCGGAGCACCCCCCGGACCCCTCGACGGGGTGCGTGTCGTCGAGCTGGGCGGCATCGGACCGACGCCCTTCGCGGGCATGTACCTCGCCGAGCTGGGCGCGGACGTCGTCCGCGTCGACCGACCCGACGAGTCCAACCCGCTGGCGGTGGCCGGAGGGCTCCGCCGCTCGCGGCCGAGCATCGTCGTCGACCTCAAGGACGAGGCGGGTCGGGCCGTCGTCCAGCGGCTCGTGGACGAGGCGGACGTCCTCCTCGAGGGCTACCGTCCCGGCGTGGTGGAGCGGCTGGGGCTCGGGCCCGAGGAGTGCCTCGCACGGAACCCGCGGCTCGTCCTCGCCCGGATGACCGGCTGGGGCCAGACCGGCCCGTGGGCGGGACGCGCCGGGCACGACATCACGTATGCCGCCGTGTCCGGGACGCTGCACACCTTCGGCCCTGCGGAGCGCCCGGTCGTGCCCGTGCCGCTGATCGGTGACTTCGCCGGCGGCTCGATGTACGTCGTCGCCGGGGTGCTGGCCGCGCTCGTCGCGCGAGGCACGACCGGACGAGGGCAGGTCGTGGATGCCGCGATGGTGGACGGTGCGGCACACCTGCTGACGATGGTGCACGCCCTGGTGGGAGCCGGAGCCTGGCAGGACGAGCGGGCCGCCAACCTCCTCGACGGCGGGGCGCCCTTCTACGACGTCTACGAGTGTGCTGACGGCCGGTTCGTCGCGGTGGGGGCGCTCGAGCCCGCCTTCTGGGCGGAGCTGGTGCACGGGCTGGGCGTCGCGGTGGAGGGCGAGCAGTACGACGTGGCGGCGTGGCCGGCGCACCGGGCCGCGTTCAGCGCGGCGTTCCGGTCACGGACCCGTGACGAGTGGGCAGCGGCGTTCGAGGGCACCGACGCCTGCGTGGCCCCGGTGCTCTCACTCACCGAGGCGCCGCACCATCCGCATCTCGTCGCGCGGGGCACCTTCGCTCCGGGTCCCGGCGGCACGCTCGTCCCGCGCACCGGTCCGAGACTGTCCGGGACACCGGTTCGTGACCCCGGACCCGAACCGGCCCCGGGAGCCGACACGACGGCATACCTCCTTGCCCATGGCTTCTCGGCCGACGAGGTCGCGGCCCTCCGTGCTGCTGGCACCGTCGTGCAGACCTGACGCGCCGCGGCCCGACCGCCCGGCGTGAGGGCGCGTTGCGGAGTGTGTCGGCTCGGGACCTTCTCGGCAAGCGCCCTCCCGACGACACGGGCCGGTGATCGCTCGCGGCGCCGACGGACGGTCCTAGGCTGCGAGGCATGCCGCACCGTTCGGGTCCCCACCCACGACCCGCCGGACCTGCCCGCGCCGCCCTGTGTGCGGTGGTCACAGCGATGGCCGTCGGCGGCTGCGGGGCCGGTGCGGCCGAGTCCGACGCGCGCAGCGCCGCCGACTCGTTCCTCGACGCGGTCGGCATCGACCCGGCATCCGCCTGTGAGCGACTCGCCCCCGAGACGAGGAGCACCCTCGAGGAGAACACCGGGTCCAGCTGCGACGCCGCTCTGCGTCAGCTGGGGCTGGGTGGCGCAGGCGCGGCCGAGTCTGTCGATGTCGCCGGCCACGGGGCGCAGGTGCGGTACGAGGGGGACACGGTGTTCCTCGCCCTCTTCGACACGGGCTGGCTCGTCACCGCCGCGGGGTGCCGGCGAACCTCGGACCGGTCCGAGCCGTACGACTGCGATGTCGAGGGAGGGTGACGGGATGAGGGTCGTCTTCACCGCGTATGCCGTGTTCATCGTGGTCGGTCTGGCGTTCTGCATCTGGGTCGGGCTGGCCGCGCGATGACGAGCGCCGGGGACCAGCGCTCGTTCTGGCGCGACAACTCCCTCTCCCTCGTCTTCGGCGGGCTCCTCCTCCTCACCCTCGCTGCGCAGTCCTGGTGGGGTGCGGCCCTCTACAACGAGGAGGCGAGGACCGCAGGGCTGCAGGAGATCTCGCTGTGGCGCTACGTGACGTCTTCGACGTTCGCCGTGGACGTCGCGGAGAACTGGCAGTCGGAGTTCCTCCAGTTCGTCCTCTACATCTTCTTCACGGTCTGGCTCGTGCAGCGCGGGTCATCCGAGTCCAAGCCGCCCGGGAACGAGGGACGCGAGTCCGACCAGCAGCAGCTGGTGAAGAGCCACGCCAGGGCGGGCTCACCGTCGTGGGCCACAGTGGGTGGCTGGCGGACCCGGCTCTACTCCCACTCCCTCGTCACGGCCATGGCGGTCCTCTTCGTCCTGTCGTGGACCGCCCAGGCGATCGCCGGGCGCGTCGCGAACAACGAGGAGCGGCTGCGCGACCGGCTCGACCCGATGTCCCTCGGTGAGTACCTCCGGGCGCCGGACTTCTGGAGCCGGACGCTGCAGAACTGGCAGTCGGAGCTGCTGGCCATCGGGACGATGGTGGTCTTCGCCATCTACCTGCGTGAGCGGGGGTCGCCGGAGAGCAAGGAGGTCGGGGCTCCCCACCACCTCACGAGCTCCAGCGACTGATTTCTCGGCCCTGTCGTCGGGCGCAGGGTGTCGAGACGGGCGTCACGTCGGAGGACGGCATACCCCCGTTCCGGCAGGGGTATGTGGCACCCTGTGACGCCCGAGGAGAGGACCCGCCGTGCCCCTGCCATCCGCCGCAGAAACGTGACGGACCCCCTCGTGGAGGTCCTCGAGGAGAGGGCGGCCGAGGATCTCGGTGACGCCCCCCGTGGGGACATCGTGGACGCGATCGAGGAGATGGTGTCGCACCCCGAGTACCCGTGCCTCGGCGCGCGGTCGGTCTTTCGACGCGCCGCGGCCACGATGGTCGTCCTCGACGCGCTCGACGACACCTCGTCCGGTGGCTCGCTCGACCAGCTGGTTGCGGCCCTGGGCAGCTATGCGCACGAGGTCGACCAGGAGGGCGACCTCGTGTCCTTCGTCGCCTGCTTCCGAGGTCCGGTCCCGGCTCACGAGAGCGACTTCGAGCGGCTCCTGTGGAAGGCGCTCCAGCACCTGCACGAGCGCGACGCGGAGCCGTGGGCCGAGGGCGTGGCCGCAGACCCGGAGAACCCGCACTTCGCGTTCAGCGTTGCCGGGACGGCGTTCTTCGTCGTCGGTCTGCACCCCAACGCCTCACGCGTGGCACGGCGCGCTCCGCTGCCCACCCTGGTCTTCAACCTCCACGACCAGTTCGAGCGGATGCGGGCGGACGGCCGCTACGAGCGGATGCGAGACACGATCCGCCGCCGCGACACCGAGCTCCAGGGCTCCGTCAACCCGATGGTCAGCGACCACGGGGAGACCTCGGAGGCCCGACAGTATGCGGGGCGTGCGGTGCCGACCGGCTGGACGCCGCCCTTCGAACCCGACCCGGAGAGCGTCACCGGCGAGGGCGCCCGGTGAACCCCGCCCGGCGCCGCTTCCCACGACAGGGCGAGCCGCCGGCATACGACGGCTCCGACGATCACCCCGGGGCCGGCTGGACCCGCGTCGCGCCGCAGACCGGCACCGCTGTCCGGCTTGACCCTGGTGACCGCCTCACCGTTCTCGACCCGTGCGGCGAGCAGGTGAGCGACGTCTACCTCGTGGCCGCGGACGACCCGGCCGAGGTGTTCTCGTCGGGCCGGACGACCGACTACGGGAACTCGATCTACGTCTCGACCGGCTCGCTCCTCTACAGCAGCCGCAGCCGAGTGCTCGCCCAGGTCGTCGAGGACACCGTCGGCGTGCATGACCTCACGCTGACGCCGTGCAGCCAGGACACGTTCGACATCCTGTACCCCGAGCTGCTGGGCGCCCAGCACCCCAGCTGCTTCGCCAACCTCGTCGCCGCGCTCGGACCGCACGGCGTCGACCCCGACCGGATCGGCTCGACCCTCAACGTCTTCATGGACGTGTGGACCGACGACCGCGGTGAGCTGCAGATCGACCCGCCACCGACGCGACCGGGTGACCGCTTCTCGGTCGAGGCACGGGTGCCGGTGGTCGTGGGCGTGACCGCGTGCTCGGCGGAGAAGTCGAACAACGGGGTCTGCACCCCGATCGACCTGCGGGTGGACCGGGCCGGCTGAGGCAGGACCAGATGTCGGTGGTGGCGGGCAGGATGAGCGGATGGACGTGACGCTCGCCGACGTCGTGTCGGCATCGCGCACGGTGTCCGCCACTCGCTCTCGCACCGCCAAGACCGACGCGCTGGCGGCGCTGTTCGCCCGCTGCGACGCCGAGGAGGTCGGCGTCGTGGTCGCCCACCTCTCCGGTGTCCTTCCGCAACGGCGGCTCGGCGTCGGGTTCCGCTCGCTGGGATCCCTCCCCGAACCCGCGACCGCACCCTCACTCACCGTGGCCGACGTGGATGCCGCGTTCGACCGCCTCGCGACGACGGCGGGCGCCGGTTCGACCGCGTCCCGGCGGGCCGAGCTGGCGGCACTCCTGGGGCGTGCGACGGCGGAGGAGCAGAGCTTCCTGCGCGACCTCATCACGGGCAACCTGCGTCAGGGTGCGCTCGACGGCGTCGTCCTCGCGGCGGTCGCGAAGGCGTATGCCGTCCCCGAGCCGGTCGTGCGTCGTGCCGCCATGCTCGCCGGCACGGCGGCGGAGGTGGCGGGTCTCGCCGCCCGGGGCGGGGAGGCGGCGCTGGCGGAGGTGGGGCTCGTCGTGGGGCGACCCCTGCGGCCGATGCTCGCGGCGTCGGCGAAGACGCCCGAGGAGGCGGCGGACGCGGTCGGCGGCGGTGAGCTGATCGTCGACGGCAAGCTCGACGGCATCCGGGTCCAGGTGCACCGCAGGGCCGGCGGCATTCGCGTCTACACCCGCAGCCTCGACGAGATCACCGACCGGGTGCCCGAGGTGCTCGAGGCGGTCGCTGCCCTACCGGGGGGTGACCTCGTGCTCGACGGCGAGGCCATCGTTCTGAGGGACGACGGGCGACCGGCGCCCTTCCAGGTGACCGGCTCGCGCACGGCGAGCTCCGCCGACGTGGCCAACCTCCGGGCGACCGTGCCCCTGACGACGTACGTCTTCGACATCCTCCACCGGGACGGCGTCGACCTCATCGACGAGTCGGCCCGGGTGCGGCACGAGGCCCTCGAGGAGCTGGCCCCGCACCTCCTCGTCCCCCGGCGCGTCACCACGGAGGTCACGGACGTCGTGACGTTCTTCGAGGAGCTCATCGCCTCGGGGCATGAAGGCGTCGTCGTCAAGGCCGCGACGAGTCTCTACGCAGCCGGGCGGCGGGGGAGCGGTTGGGTCAAGGTCAAGCCCACGCACACGCTGGACCTGGTCGTCCTCGCCGTGGAGTGGGGATCGGGCCGGCGCCGTGGTCTCCTCTCCAACATCCACCTCGGTGCGCGCGACCCGGAGTCCGGCGAGTTCGTCATGATCGGGAAGACCTTCAAGGGCATGACCGACGAGATGCTTCGCTGGCAGACCGAGCGCTTCGCGGAGCTCGCCGTCGACGGCACGGACGGGTGGGTCGTGCCGCTGCGGCCGGAGCAGGTCGTCGAGGTCGCCTTCGACGGGCTGCAGATCTCCCGTCGCTATCCGGGCGGGGTCGCGCTGCGGTTCGCCCGGGTGCTCCGCTACCGCGACGACAAGTCGGCCGACGAGGCCGACACCATCGCCACGGTGCGGTCGCTCGCCCCCGACGCTTGACCGGGGCTGCCGGCGCGTCGCGGTGCCGCTCAGTCGGGCGGGGTGAGCGCCCGCACCAGTCGAGCGGCACAGGCCACGATGCCGACGACGCTGCCGGCGATGCCGACGGCAAGCACCCAACGGGCGACGAGATCCATGTCGACCCAGGTCTCGGCTAACTCGATGGGGAACACCTGCCACATCCGGATGAGGGCGGCGAGTCCGACGCTGGTCGTGACGACGTCACCCAAGGCGCGCACCCAGGGCGGGTCGTGGACCACATAGACGGAGTTCGCGAGGATGCCAGCGACGATCGACGCATTGACGAGCCACAGCACGGCGGCGAAGTCGTCGGTCAGGAAGGGCAACGCCTGCCAGCCGGGGACGTCGTCGACGAGCACGAGGAGGACGACGTTGAGGACGATGGCGAGGGTGTAGCCGACGCGGCGGGACAGCCGCCCGGGTAACGGTCGGGCGTGGCGTGGTGCACTGTGCACGGGGTGGTCGGTGGTGACCATGGTTCTGCCTCCGCTCTTCGCGGCCCGGCGCCCGGCTGATGCCCGGCTGGTGCCCGGGCCTGACGATGGTCCACCTCCATCGTGGCTCCGGCTCGGGCGGCGGGCGTGCCGTCGAGACGCGGATCACGGGCGCTGGTCGCGACACCGTCGAGCACCGGCTCGGCTAGGGTCCGGGAGGCATCGTTCCGCACGGCGAGGGGACACCGATGAGCGACCATGGAGCCGTTGCGCCTGCCCACGCGGCTGCCGGTGTGACGGCGACGTCGCGCGGGATCTGGACGTCCACCGGTGACGTGGACCTGCTCCGCCGGCTGGGCGCCAGTGGGTTCGACTGGCTCGCCGTGGACGCCCAGCACGGGCCCGTCGACCGCGTCACGCTCCACGCCATCGGGCGCGCGTTCGACAGACCCGGCACACCGTTCGTCGTGCGCGTACCCGCAGTGGATCCAGCGTGGATCGGCGCAGCCCTCGACGCCGGCGCCACGGCGGTCGTCGTCCCGTCCGTGGCCGGTGTGGCGGATGCCGTGGCCGCCGCCCGTGCCGCCCGGTACCCACCGCTCGGCGAGCGGAGCTGGGGACCGTTCTCAACCCTGTGGGCGGGTGCTCGGGCCCCGGACCCGCAGACGGCGAACGTCGGGGTCCGCTGCCTCGTCATGGTGGAGACGTCCGGAGCCCTCGAGGAGGTCGACGCGATGGCGGTCACACCGGGCGTCGACGGGCTGTTCGTGGGCCCGTTCGACCTCGCGCTCGCGCTCGGGACGACCGTCGAGTCGCTCCTCGCCGACCGCGGCCCCGGCAACCCGCTGGGGCGGGTCGTGGAGGCGGCGCGCCGCCACGGCATCCTCGTCGGTGCCTTCGCGGGCACGCCGGACAACGCTCGTCGGCTGCGCGCCCACGGCATCCACTGCCTCGCGGTGACGACGGATGTCGCGGTCGTCGCGGAGGGCTGCCGGGCGGTGCTCCACGCGGAGGGCGCCTGAGCGGCGCACGGCGACTGACGTCAGACGTCAGACGTCCACGGCGTCGGACAGCCGCTCTTCGCGCCGGGACGGGGAAGGCTGGCGCTCGACGATTCCCACGAGGCCCCGGAAGCGCTGGGCCCAGCCCTCGGGAGCACGGTCGAGCTCAGCCGCCACGACCGTGGACGCGACGACGAGGACCGCGATACACAGGAGCCAGCCCACCAGGGCGATCGTCACACCGAAGAGCCCGTAACGCGCACTGTACGACCCCATCAAGGGGGGCATGTAGATCGTCGTCGCCACGCCGTAGATCGTGGCGCAGGTGGCGGTCAGGGCACCTCCGACTGCGAGCCTGCGCCATCCCACCTGTCGGTCCAGGAGAAGCCACGGGATCGTGGTCCAGAGCACGAGGCTGGCAGCCCAGCTGAGGGGCAGCTGCAGTGCCCGGTCGAACGGCAGGTTGCGGATCAGGGTGAGGAAGAGATAGAGCACCACGAACTCGAGGAGCAGCGCCAGCAGGCCCATCACCGCGTTGAGTGACCCCCGCACCCCTCGACGAGGTGGCACCTGCCAGGCCGAGAGGTACATCTTCTGCATCCGCCGGGTGAGTGAGACCCCGGAGAAGAGGAGGAGCAGCATGCTGGCGATCCCGACGCTGCTCGACCCGGAGTGGGCGAACACCTCCGTGACCGCCGCGGCTGCGTCGCCGGTCAGCCCGAACCGGCGGATGACGGCGTCCGACACCGCCGTGTCGCTGCCCCGTGGGAGGAACGCCGACACCACCATGAGCAGCGGGATGAGCGCGGTGAACGCCTGCGAGGCGATGACCATCGACCGGTCGAGGCCGCGGAGCCAGACGAACGACGTGACACATCGGCCCGGGAAGCTCGCCTGCGCGCGCTCCACGAGGGCCGGCCTGTCGAGAAGTCCTGCCATCGTGTCTACCGTTCCGACCCCAAGGGATGACGCTCTCACCTCAGTACACCGGTCGGCTCCGGAGGGGACACCACCCCCAGCGGGTGACGCCCGGCCGGCCCACGGCGACCTCCGACCTCGACGGGTCACCCCGCACGGGTGAGGCGGTCGCGGCGTCCCCCCAATAGAACTGAGGTCCAGGCATCGAGCCATCGGGATGCGCGCGCGATGCACGACCACGGAAACGGAGCGCCATGTCCTACGAGGAGACCTCGCTGACCACGAACCTCGACGGTTCGAACCGGGCCTACAGCAGTGGAGCAGTCGGCGTGACGGTCTTCGCCGGTGTGCTCATGATCATGGTCGGCGTCTTCCATGCCATCCAGGGTCTGGTCGCGCTGTTCAACGACGAGTTCTACGCCCTGGGCCAGGAGTACATCTTCCAGTTCGACATCACGGCCTGGGGCTGGATCCACCTCCTCCTCGGCGTGCTCATCGCCCTCGCCGGTCTCTCGCTGTTCCGCGGAGCGCTCTGGGCCAGGACCGTTGCCGTGGTCGTGGCCGCGGTCAGCATGGTGTCGAGCTTCGCCTGGCTGCCCCATCACCCCGTGTGGAGCATCCTCATCATCGCCCTCGACGTCGCCGTCATCTGGGCGGTGACCCTCCACGGTCGCGACCTCGTCGACGAGTGACCGACCGTCGCCTCCCCGCCCACAACCAGGAGAACCTCCCGTGACCATGACCAGCGAATCCGCCGACAGCTCGACGAACGCCTTCCACGGACCGATCGACTTCGTCCTGCTCGAGTTCCCGGCTGACCGGCTGACCGGCGAGGCCGGACCGGCACTGCTCGACCTCGTCGAGCGGGGTGTCATCCGCCTCTTCGACCTCCTCGTCGTGAGAAAGGACGAGGACGGCTCGTTCGACGTGCTGGAGCTGACCGACCCGCTCTCGGACCAGGGCGGCTTCTCGTACTTCGCGGGCGCGCGATCGGGGATGCTCGGCGACGACGACGCGCGCAAGGCGGCCGAAGCCATGACTCCGGGAACCGTGGCGGCACTCATCGTCTACGAGAACACCTGGGCGGCCCCCTTCGTCGCCGCCGTGCGCAACAGCGGAGGCGAGATGGTCGCCAGCGCGCGAATCCCCGCCGCCGACGTCATCGCGGCCCTCGACGCACTCGACCAGACCAACTGAGCAGGAGAGAGACATGCCAGGACTACTACGCGGAGTCGCCCGTACCGCGGTCGTCGCGGGGACGGCCACCGCGGTCAGCGGTCGCGTCCAGCGGCGTCAGGCCGCGAAGTTCGCCGACCGCGACGCCCAGGCGGCCGCCGACCGCACCGTCGCCTACCAGCAGGACATGGCCGCCCAGGCTCCTCCACCGGTCTACGCCGCGCCGCCGCCGGCTCCGGCGGCGGGTCCCTCACCCGACGTCGTGAGCCAGCTTCGGGAGCTGGCCCAGCTGCGGGACGACGGGATCCTCACCGAGGAGGAGTTCGCCGCCCAGAAGGCGAAGCTGCTCGGGACCTGACCGACCGCGCCTCGGCCGCGCGCCCATGCCTTCCCGACTGAGCCATCCGTCCCCCGGTCGGGACAGGTTTACAGTGGGCCGATGACCCGCTCCACCGCGGTGACCGTCAACGGGGCGCTGCGGCCACTGGCCGGCTTTCCGGTCCACACCTCGCTGCTCGACTTCCTGCGTGGGCAGGGGCTCACCGGAGCCAAGGAGGGATGCGCGGAGGGGGAGTGCGGCGCCTGCGCGGTGCTCGTTGCGCGGCCCGACGGAGCGCGGTCGGGCTGGGTCGCGCTCAACGCCTGCCTCGTCCCGGCGGCCGCATACGACGGGCAGGAGGTGGTCACCGCCGAGGGCATCGGCGGGCCCGAGCGGTTGCACCCCGTGCAGCGCGAGATGGCCGAGCGCGGCGGGTCGCAGTGCGGCTACTGCACGCCGGGGTTCGTCTGCAGCATGGCCGCGGAGTACTACCGTCCCCGGCGCGCGACGGCCGGCTCGACGGACGGCGTGCACTCCTCGACCCCGTTCGACGTCGAGGCCCTGAGCGGCAACCTCTGCCGCTGCACCGGCTACCGGCCGATCCGGGATGCCGCGCTCGCCCTCGGCGCGCCGGACCCGGCCGACCCCCTGTCGTCGCGGCTCGCCGCACCGGCGCCCGCGCCTGCGGCGACCCTGGTGTCGGCCCCGGACGGCCTGTTCACCCGTCCGACGGACCTCGACGAGGCCCTGACGATCCTCGCCGACGACCCCGGAGCGACCGTGGTGGCGGGCAGCACGGACTGGGGTGTCGAGGTCAACCTCCGTGGCCGGCGCGCGTCGTCCCTGGTCGTCGTCGACCGGCTGGATGAGCTGCGGGAGTTCGAGCTCACCGACGAGGCCGTCACCCTGGGTGCCGCGCTGACCCTCAGCGAGCTCGAGCGGCTGCTCGCGGGACGGGTGCCCCTGCTCGACGAGGTGTGGCCGCAGTTCGCGTCGAGGCTGATCCGCAACGGCGCGACGCTCGGTGGCAACCTCGGCACGGCATCACCGATCGGTGACACGCCCCCGGCGCTGCTGGCCCTGGAGGCGACCCTCCTCCTCGTCTCTGGGCGGGGCGAGCGCGAGGTGCCGCTCGCCGACTTCTTCACCGGCTACCGCCGAACCCTCCGCGAGCGCGACGAGCTGATCCGGGCCGCGCGCATCCCACTGCCGCTGAGCTCGGTGGTCTGCTTCCACAAGGTGGCGAAGCGGCGTGCCGACGACATCTCCAGCGTGGCGGTCGCCCTCGCCCTCGACGTCGGAGACGGCGTCGTCCGTCGCGCGCGCATCGGTCTGGGCGGGGTGGCGGCAACGCCGCTGCGTGCGCTCGCCACGGAGGGGACTCTCGAGGGCCGACCGTGGACCGCCGAGACGGTCCTCACGGCGGCCGAGGTACTGGCCGCCGAGGGCACGCCCATCGACGACGTCCGGGCCAGCGCCGCCTACCGCGCCGCGATGCTGCGCAACGCCCTCCTGCGCCTCGCGGTCGAGCGGGGCGGCCTCGAGGTCCGGCCGCCGACGGCCGGCCGGTCTGGCGGCGCGACATGAGCCGCCTGTCCGAACGCCCGGAAGACGGACCGGCCGGACGGGCCCTCCCTCACGAGAGCGCCGCTCTGCATGTCACCGGCGCGGCCCTGTACACCGACGACCTGATCGGGCGGACCCCCCACGTCCTCCACGCGCACCCGGTCCAGTCGCCACACGCCCACGCCAGGGTCACCGACCTGCGGATCGCTCCGGCATACGACGTCCCTGGGGTGGTGCGTGTGCTCACGGCGGCCGACGTGCCCGGGGTCAACGATGCCGGCGTCAAGGGCGACGAGGCGCTCTTCCCGACCGAGGTGATGTACGCCGGCCACGCCGTCTGCTGGGTCCTCGGCGAGAGCCTGGAGTCCGCCCGCCTCGGCGCAGCAGCCGTGGAGGTCGACTACGAGCCACTGCCCGCCGTCGTCGGCCTGCGCGAAGCCATCGCCGCCGGGTCGCTCCAGGGCGGCCAGCCGACGGTCGAGCGCGGCGACGTGGGAGCCGGTCTCGAGCGGTCCGCTCACGTGTTCAGCGGTGAGACCGAGATGGCTGGACAGGAGCACTTCTACCTCGAGACGCAATGCTCCCTCGTGCACGTCGACGAGGCCGGGCAGGTCTTCGTCCAGTCGAGCACGCAGCACCCGACGGAGACCCAGGTGATCGTCGCCCAGGTGCTGGGCGTGCCGAGACACGCGGTGACCGTGCAGTGCCTGCGGATGGGTGGTGGCTTCGGCGGCAAGGAGATGCAGCCCCACGGGTATGCCGCGGTGGCCGCTCTCGGCGCCACACTCACAGGTCGGCCGGTCCGCGTACGCCTGACCCGCGCCCAGGACATGACGATGACGGGCAAGCGGCATGGCTTCCACGCGCAGTGGCGGGTGGGGTTCGACGCGGACGGGCGCCTCCAGGCTCTCGACGCCACCCTGACCTCCGACGGCGGCTGGAGCCTCGACCTCTCGGAGCCGGTGCTGGCTCGCGCCCTCTGCCACGTCGACAACGCGTACTGGATCCCGCACGTGCGGGTCCATGGCCGCATCGCCCACACCCACAAGACCTCCCAGACGGCGTTCCGCGGCTTCGGAGGTCCCCAGGGGATGCTCGTCATCGAGGACGTCCTCGGTCGGTGTGCTCCACTGCTGGGCTTCGACCCGGCCGAGCTACGGCGCCGGAACTTCTACACCGAGGGACAGTCGACGCCCTACGGCCAACCGGTGCGCCACCCGGGGCGGCTTCGGGCTGCCTGGGACCAGGTGGGCGTGACCGCCGAGGTCGACCGTCGCCGGGCGGAGGTGGCGGAGTTCAACGCGACCCACACGCACACCAAGCGGGGCCTGGCGATGACGCCGGTGAAGTTCGGCATCTCGTTCAACTTCACCGCCTTCAACCAGGCCGGTGCCCTCGTGCACGTCTACGCCGACGGGTCGGTGCTCGTGAGCCACGGTGGCACCGAGATGGGCCAGGGGCTGCACACGAAGATGCTCCAGGTGGCTGCCAGTGCACTCGGGGTGCCACTGGAGCGTGTGCGGCTGGCGCCGACCCGCACCGACAAGGTGCCCAACACCTCCGCGACGGCCGCGAGCTCGGGCGCCGACCTCAACGGCGGCGCGGTCAAGGACGCCTGCGAGCAGATCCTCACCCGGCTGGAGGAGGTCCGCGCCGGCCGCCACCTCACGTGGGAGGACACCGTGCGAGAGGCGTACCTGTCCCGGGTACAGCTGTGGGCGGCCGGCTTCTACCGCACCGAGGGCATCGAGTGGGACTCGACGGCGATGCGCGGACACCCGTTCAAGTACTTCGCGTACGGCGTGGCGGCCTGCGAGGTCGAGGTGGACGGCTTCACCGGCGCCCACCGGACCCGCCGCGTCGACATCGTCCACGACGTGGGCGACTCCCTGTCACCGCTGGTCGACCTCGGTCAGATCGAGGGAGGGTTCGTCCAGGGCGCCGGCTGGCTGACCTTGGAGGACCTGCGCTGGGACGAGAGCAACGGCAGCTCGCGCGGGCGCCTGCTCTCGGCATCCGCCTCCACCTACAAGCTCCCGGCGTGGTCGGAGATGCCGGAGGAGCTTCACGTCGCCACGCTGGAGCGGGCACACGAGGACGGCGCGATCTACGGGTCCAAGGCCGTCGGCGAGCCGCCGCTCATGCTGGCGCTGTCGGTGCGGGAGGCCCTTCGGGACGCCGTGGCCGCCTTCGGGCCCGAGCGCGCGAGCGTCGACCTCCCGTCCCCGGCCACGCCGGAGGCGGTCTACTGGGCCGTCGATCGCGCGCGTCGCGGCGAGGGTGGGCACGTCGTCGTCGGCGCGCCCGGCATCCAGCCCGAACAACCGGCACCGGGGCATCCGCCGCTGCGTCCACGCTCGGAGCAGCACGTCGGAGCGGACGCCTGACATGCACTGGTCGGATGCCGTTCGCCGCCTTCGTGAGGACCGCCAGCCGGGCGTCCTGGTCACCGTCGTCGCGGTCCGTGGGCATGCGCCGCGGGAGGCGGGAGCCAAGCTCGTCGTCGGAACCACGGCGACGTGGGGCAGCATCGGCGGTGGCAACCTCGAGGAGACGGCGATCGCGCGCGCGAGGGTGCTCGTGGACTGCGGTGCCGCGGAGCCCGAGACCCTCGTCGTCGCGCTCTCCGACAAGGTCCGGACCGACCACGGACGCCAGTGCTGCGGCGGAGAGGTGACCCTCGTCCTGGAGCCGTTGCCCGTGGTGCCGGCCGTGGCGGTCTTCGGGATGGGCCACGTGGGGCTCGAGCTCGCTCGCATCCTCGCCCGGCACGACGTCGAGCTGCACCTCGTCGACTCGCGGGCCGATCAGCTCGCCGACGACCGGCTGGCGTGCCTGGCCGACGCCTTGGCCACGGTGCACGTCCACCACGCTCCGCTCCCGGAGATGGAGCTGGGCGGTCTCCCCGCGGGATCCCACGTGCTCATCCTCACGCACGACCATGCCGAGGACTTCGCCCTGTGCGACGCCGCCCTGCGGTGCAGACAGCTCGGCAGCATCGGGGTGATCGGGTCCGCCGCGAAGTGGCAGAGGTTCCGTCAGGGGCTGCTCGTCGAGGGCCACACCGAGGAAGAGATCGACCGGATCACCTCGCCGATCGGGGACCCGACGGTGGTCGGGAAGGAGCCCGCGACGATCGCCCTGGCCGTTGCGACGGCGTTGGTCCACGCGTTCGGTGGTGTCCGCACTCGCCGTTGACGCCGAGATCCGTGGCAGCGTCAGCTGTCGGCGGAGCGCTCCACGATCGCGGTGAAGAAGGCCGACTTCAGCTCCTCGTACTCCGCGGTGCCGTATGCCGTCCGCTTCAGCGCGTTGTACTCCGCGAGGAGCCCGGGGTCCCGGCGTAGCGCTCGCCACGTCGCCCGGAAGCGCTGGTCGTGCGCCGAGCCGACCGGGGTGACCGCCAGGCCGGTCGGGCGTGGCCTCGGAATCTCGAAGACCGCGAGCGTGTCGGCCCACGCGTCGAGGCTGGCCGCCCGATAGGTCTCTTCCAGCAGCGCCACAGCCGCGCTGAAGTCCACAGCGTCTACGCGTAGGTGCAGGTCGACGTCTCCCTTCGTGAGGGCTCCGACGACGCTGCTCGCGCCGGTGAGAACGAGGTCTCCGGGCAGGCCGAGGCCCTTCAGCGCTGCCGCGACGTCGTCGCGTGCTGTCTGCGCCTCGTCGAGCAGCCCGTCCGACCACACGAGGTCCGCCATCCCCACAGCCAAGCACGGCCGCGGACCGCCGAGCCGGTGTATCCCCGCGACTCGGCCATCTCACCCCGAGTCGTCGAGGTGCCCCCTTAGAGTCGCGGGATGCGATTCGGCGTGTCCGTCCCGTGCTTCGGCACCGGTGTCGACGCGGCCCTCATGGCGAGGTGGGCCTCGAGGGCTGAGGCAGCGGGGTGGGACGGCTTCTTCCTCTGGGACCACCTCTTCGCCTTCGCGGCCGGGCCGGTCGACGTCGTCGACCCGTTCATCACCCTCGCGGCAGCGGCCTGCTCCACGGAGTCCATCCGCCTCGGCACCCTCGTCACGCCTCTTCCGCGACGACGGCCGGTCGTTCTGGCCCGACAGACCGCGACGTTGGACCGCCTGAGCGGCGGCCGCCTGGTTCTCGGGGTGGGGAGCGGGGGCGGGCCGTACGAGTGGGAGTACTGCGGGGAGGAGAGCTCGCCGGCCGTCCGGGGAGAGATGCTCGACGAGCACCTCGAGCTGCTGAACCGGCTCTGGACCGGCGAGCCGGTCCGGCACGAGGGCCGCCACTACCGGGTCGCCGGGCCGGACTGGTCGGCCGTCTGCCACCCGCCACCACTTCAACGGCCGCGTATCCCGGTCTGGGTGGGAGGGACCTGGCCGGGGAACCGGCCCTTCGCCCGGGCTGCTCGGTGGGACGGGGTGGTCCCGATGCGTCAGGACGGTTCGTGGGAGGTGGCCGACACCGCGTCAGTCGTCCGGCGCGTCCGCTCGCTGCGCGAGGGCGAGGACGGGCCCTTCGAGGTCGTCGTGCCGGGGGAGAGCGAGCCGGCGGACACCGGACGTCGGAACCGGTTCGCGGACCACGAGCAGGCAGGAGCCACCTGGTGGGTCGAGGCCGTGCATCCATGGCGCTACGGCTATGAGGAGCCCGGGGAGTGGCCGCTCGGTGAGATGGAGGAACGCCTTCAGGCCGGGCCGTGACCACATCGGCCGGTGTGCCGCATGCAGGTCCGGCCCCAGGACCTCACTGGGAGAGCAGTCCGAGCTCGTGTGCTCTCTGGACGGCGCGGCGGCGGCTGGTGACCTCGAACTTCGAGTAGATGCTGCGCACATGCGACTTGACGGTGTTGATCGAGACGTAGAGCTCGACGGCGATCTCCCCGAAGGTCATCATCGTCGGCAGGAACAGCAACACGCTCAGCTCCCTGTCGGTCAGCGGCACGGGCAGCGAGCTGGTCGAGGGCGGC
>CALCXF010000006.1 GCA_937907685.1 uncultured Nostocoides sp. | reverse complement strand
ACGAGGTGGAGCTGCGCTGGCTCGCCGCTTCGAGGTCGTGGACCCCGGGCCGGGAGGTCGTCGTCGAAGAGGAAGCCGTGCGGGTGATCGGCCGCGCCGTGCTGCACTGGGCCGGCATCCAGTGCCCGGCGGAGGAGGCCGACCGCATCGCCCGCCGGATGGCTGCCATCGTCGACGGTTTCGCCGTCGTCGGCCTGGCCAACCTCGAGGCGCGCCGGAGCCGCCGGCGCTCCGACGCCTGGGCCGTCAGGGTGATTCACTGCGCGCGTCGCGGCGAGCCTGCACCGCGGCGGGGGTCACTGCTCGAGCTCGTGGCGTGGTGGCGGGATGCCGACGGGCACCTGCTCCCGGTGCGCACCGCTGCCGTGGAGCTGCAGAACGTGCTGCGTCCCGCGATCGCCGTGGCACGGCTCGTGGGGTTCGGGGCCCGGGAGCTCGTCCTCGCCAGGGACTGGCGGGCACGGCTACGGGCCGAGCGGCAGGAGTGCGGTCCCTGTTCCGGGCCGGGACGGCTCGCCCTGGCGTTCGCGCAGGAGGTCCGGCGCACCTCGCCCTTCGTGCCGGTGCTGGCCGCCGTCGCCCGGCGTGAGTTCACCCTCCACGACGAGGTCGTCCCGGAGGGGGCGACGGTCCTCCTCGACGTCGTCGGCACGCTGCGCGACCGCCGGTTCTGGCCGCACCCTCGCCGCTTCGACCCCGAGCGGTTCCTCGGCGGCCAGGAGGTCGTCGCCGACGCGTTCGTCCCCCAGGGTGGTGGCGAGGTCGCCACCGGCCACCGCTGTCCCGGAGAGGACGTCGTGCTCGGCATCCTCGCGGTCTCCTGCTCGGTGCTGGCCTCGGCCGACTGGTTCGTCCCCGCCCAGGACCTCGACATCTCCCAGGACCGGGTGCCCACCCGACCCGCGAGCGGGGTGCGTCTCGTGGCTCGCTCGTCGAGAGCCCCCCGGTCGGCCGTGCATCCCACCGGGCGGCGCTGACCCGGAACACCGCGACGCCGGGGTGCGGACCCGCTGGTCCTCACCCCGGCGTGGCGCCGGTCGTCCCCGGGATGGCGGGGGGGCTCACTCCTGCGAGATCGACTCCACGAGCTTGCCGGTGTCCTCGTCGGCCAGCGAGCGGGCGAGGTCGGCCTGGCTGACGATGCCGACCAGCCGGTGCCCGTCGATGACCGGCAGCCGGCGGACCTGGTGCCGCTCCATCGTCTGGCGCGCCTCGTCGAGCGAGTCGTCGGCGCCGATGGTGACGACCTCGCCACCCTCGGCAAGGCTTCCGACGGTGCACTGCTGCGGGTCCTTGCCCCGTGCGACGACCTTGAGGACGATGTCGCGGTCCGTGATCATGCCTTTGAGCCGGTCGTCCTCGCCGCAGATCGGCAGGGCGCCCACGTCGAGGGAGGCCATCCGCTCGGCGGCGGTCGTCACCGTGTCGTTCTCGCCGACGCACTCTGCTCCCGCGGTCATGACGTCACGTGCTGTTGTGGCCATATCTCCTCCTGCGGTGGTGTGGGTGTGGTGGTGTCTTGACGTACCCAGCGCCATACCGCCCATTCCCGGCCGGGGCCGGCGGGCCGTTCCGTCGACTGCGGGTGGGCGGCGATCCGGCCGGGGGACGTGCCGCGCGAGCCAGCGCGCCGAGTGGGCCGCGACCGGCATCCGGTGACCGTGGTAGCGGACCCCACCTCGGACACGGGCACCCATGGCGAGCCAGGTGCACACACCCCGTTCGAGGACCCACAGGGGGGCCGCGAGCGAGGTGTGTGCCGGGAAGACCCGCGGGCCTCCCGACCGCCGGCGACCCGCCTCGGCCGCGGCGACGACCAGGGCCGCGCCGGCGGCGAGGAGGCGCGGCCTCCTCGCCAGGGCCAGCGTCGTCGGCACCACCGCGAGGCCCAGGGCCAGACGGAGTGGCTCGGCCTGGTCCTCGTACGCCTGGCGCACCCGTTGACGGAGGAAGTGCCTGACCGGCGGCGGGCGGCGGGCGACGAGCAGGTCCGGCCGGTGCACGACGCGACCACCGACGGCCCGAATGGTGCGAGCCATCTCGAGGTTCTCGTAGAGCACGTCCGCAGACCACCCGCCCGCTGCCAGGACCACGCTGCGCCGGACCGCGCACGTCCCCGGCCAGTCCGCCGCGACCGCCCGGTTGAGCAGGACCCGACCGCTCTCCCACCAGGCCCACCAGGGGAGGTGCGTCGGGTAGTTCTGCGGGAGGACGAGGTCGGCGCCGTGCAGCGCCCGCACGACCGCGGCGAGGTGGGGGCGGTCGTAGCGGACGTCGTCGTCGGCCAGCACCACCCGCTCGTGGCGGGCCACCTCGATCCCGGTCATGGCGCCGGTGACCTTGCCGTTGGCGCCGCCGTACCGCGGGTCCGGTCGCATCACGCGCACGAGGCCCGCCCACCGGGTCCGGCGGTGCTCGGCGTAGGTCCCCTCCGACCCGTCGACGACGGTGACGTCACAGAACCCCCGAAGCCGTCCGAGGTGCGCCTCGAACTCGGCCTCCCTCTCAGGGTCGAGGTCGTCCCAGCGAACCGGGATGACCATCTCGGCCTCGATCCGCTGCGGAACGTGTGAGTCCTCCACCGTCAGCGCTCCGGTGCGGGCTCCCAGTGCACCGCCTTGAGCACGACCATCTCGCGCAGCAGGTCAGGGCCGTACCCGGCGCCACCGCCGCTGTCCCGCCGGGGGTCCGCCGACCCGCCAGGGGCACCCCCGAAGACGGCGTTGACCTTGACGGTGCCGACGTCCAGCCGGTCGATCGCCTCGAGAGCATGGCGGCTGTCGCCGGTGAGCACCGTGGCGGCCAGGCCGTACCGGCCGCCGGCGGCGCGCTCGAGCGCCTCCTCCCAGGACGCCACCACGGCCACGGCGGCGACGGGTCCGAATGTCTCCTCGGTGAGCACGAGCATCTCGTCGGTGCAGTCGACGAGCACGGTGGGGGCGTATGCCGTCGGCATGGCCGGGAGTGCCCGGCCGCCGGTGAGCAGGCGGGCACCTCGCCGCACGGCGTCCTGGACGTGGTGGTCGACGGTCCGCAGCGCCCGCGCGTCCACGAGGGGCGCCATGGTCGACTCCGGGGCGACCGGATCGCCGACGACGAGGGCCTCGGCCCGCCGCACGAGCTCGTCGAGCACGGTCTCCGCCACGGAGGCGTGCACATAGACGCGCTCGACCGAGGTGCAGAGCTGGCCGGCGTTCGTGAAGGCACCGACCGCCACCTGTTCGGCCGCCCAGACCGGGTCGACATCCGCGTCGACGATGAGGGCGTCCTTGCCACCGTTCTCGGTGATGCAGGCGGCCCCTCGCCGCGCACAGGCGAGGCGCACCGACTGCCCGGCTGCGCTGCTGCCGATGTGGGCGACCATGTCGACCGACGGGTGCCCGGCGAGCGCGGCGCCCGCGACGGCATCCCCCTCGGCAAGCTCGAGGACGCCGTCGGGGAGGCACGCGGAGACGAGGTCGGTGAGCCGGCGCCCCGGTGGGGCGCTGCGCTCCGACGGCTTGTGGACGACGGTGTTGCCCGTGACGAGCGCGGCCGCGACGAGGCCGGCGGCGGCGGGGTAGGGGTCGTTCCACGGGGTGATGACCCCGACGACGCCTCGTGGCTCGGGGCGCACGAGGTCCACGGCGCCCGGAGCGCCCGGGAGCGCTCGCCCGCTCACCAGGCCGGCGACGGCCGCCTCGTCGAGGAGGTCGGCCGCCACCAGGGCCGAGGAGCGGGCCTCGGCCAGCAGCCGGCCCGTCGTCGAGCACAGGAGGTCCGCCAGCTCGTCCGCGGCCGCCCGAACGGCACTCGCCGCCTCTCTCAGGTACGCGGCCCGCTCGGCGGGCGGGGTTCCGCGCCATCCGGGTGCGGCGGCCGTGGCGTTCCTGACAGCGCTGTCAACCCCGGCGGCGACGTTGCCTCGGCTCGAGGTGTCGCGCGGGATGGTGGTCTGGGTCATGCCCGTCTGTGCCCGCTGCCGAACGGCGCCAAACCGCCGAGGAGCAGAAGCGGTTCCCTCAGGTGGAGTGAGAAGCGCTTCCCCGGGTAGTGGTTCCTCATGCGAGTACTCGGAGTCAACGCGATCTTCCACGACCCCTCGGCCGCGCTCGTCGTCGACGGCCGGGTCGTCGGGGCAGCCGAGGAGGAGCGCTTCTCGCGGCGCAAGCACGGGAAGCGGCCGGTGCCGTTCTCCGCGTGGGAGCTGCCGGAGCAGGCGATGCGGTGGTGCCTCGACGAGGCGGGGCTGCGCCCCGAGGACCTCGACGCGGTGGCCTACTCGTTCGACCCCGCCCTCGCCAAGCCGGCGGAGGACATGGGCCTGGAGGACCCCTGGGACGCACTCCGCCGCATGTACGCAGAGGCCGCTCCGGGCTTTCTCGCGACGGCGCTCCCCGGCCTGGACCGTGAGCAGGTGCGCTTCGTCCCTCACCACGTGGCCCACGCCGCCTCGGCGGCACTCGCCGCGCCCATCGAGGCGGCGGGCCGACCGTGCAGCGTGCTCGTGCTCGACGGTCGCGGTGAGCAGGCGAGTCACCTCGCCGGCCACTACGAGGGCGGGCGGCTGGAGCCGCTCGCCGCCCAGGCGCTCCCGCACTCGCTGGGCCTCCTCTACGAGTCGCTGACCGAACACCTCGGGTTCCTCAGGTCCAGCGACGAGTACAAGGTCATGGCCCTGGCCTCGTACGGCCGGCCGGTCCACCTCGACGCGCTCCGCGAGACCATTCGGGCCACGCCCGACGGCGGGTTCGAGGCACCCCTGCCCGACTGGTCGTCCTTCGCGCCGCGCCGGTCAGGTGGCGAGGACGACTGGCCGCCCCTCTACGCGGACCTCGCCTGCTCGGTGCAGGCCCGGCTGGAGGAGCTCCTCGTGGAGCTCGCCACCTGGCTGCACGACCGGACCGGGGACCGCGTGCTGACCATGGCGGGCGGCACCGCACTCAACTGCGTGGCGAACAGCCGGATCTGGCGTGAGACGGCATTCGAGGAGGTCTGGGTGCAGCCGGCGGCCGGTGACTCCGGGACGGCCCTGGGCGCGGCCCTCCACGTCCACGCCGAGGACGGCTCCTCGGCCGAGCCGATGGTCACGGCGGCGCTCGGGCGGCAGTGGAGCGACGACGAGCTCGCGTCCTGGCTGCGCCGGGCGGCCGTCCCCTTCACGACGCCGGAGGACCTCGCCGGTGAGGTCGCCGACGTCCTCGCCGCCGACGGCGTCGTCGGGTGGTTCGACGGGCGCAGCGAGTTCGGCCCGCGAGCCCTCGGGCACCGCTCCCTCCTGGCCCACCCGGGCAGGGCCGCCAACCTCGAGCGGCTCAACGACGTCAAGGGGCGTGAGCAGTTCCGCCCGGTCGCTCCGATGGTGCTGCTGGAGCGGGCCGCGGAGATCTTCCTCGACGGACCGCTGCCCAGCCCCTACATGCTCTTCGTCCACCGGGTCGCGCCTGCCTGGCGGGAGCGGATCCCCGCGGTCACCCACGTCGACGGGACCGCGCGGGTGCAGACGATCGACGACGCGACGACGCCCAGGGTCGCGGCCCTCCTGCGGGCCTTCGAGGCGCGGACCGGGCTGCCAGTGGTCGTCAACACCAGCCTCAACACGGCGGGTCGGCCGATGGTCGACGACCCCCGGGACGCCCTGGAGCTCTTCGGCTCCGCGCCCGTCGACGCCCTCGTCCTCGGGCCGCACCTCGTCCGCCGCGCCGCCGTGTTCGCCGGAGGTGACTCGTGACGGCCGTCCTCCCCCCGCGGTATGCCGTCGTCGTCCCGACCGTCGGACGCCCCAGCCTCACCGTGCTCCTGAACGCCCTCGCGGCGCAGGAGGGCCCGCTGCCGGAGGAGGTCGTCGTCGTCGACGACCGCCCCGAGCCCGGCGCGGGACTGGTCGCGCGCTCGACGTGGCCGTTCCCGCTGCGCGTGGTCCGCGGCTGGGGGAGGGGGCCGGCAGCGGCACGCAACCTCGGCTGGAGGCTCACGACGACGGAGTGGGTCGCCTTCCTCGACGACGACGTCGTCGTCCCGCAGGGCTGGGCGGCTTCCCTCGTCGCCGACCTCGAGCGTCTCGGCCCGGCGGATGCCGCCTCGCAGGGCAGGATCCGCGTGCCGCTTCCCTCGGACCGGCGGCCCACGGACTGGGAACGCTCCACCGCGGGGCTCGAGAGCGCCCGCTGGGCGACCGCCGACATGGTGTACCGCCGTTCGGCGCTCCTCGCCGTCGACGGGTTCGACGAGCGGTTCCGCCGGGCCTACCGCGAGGACGCAGACCTGGCCCTTCGGATCGGCCGGTTCGGCTGGACCCTCGCGGTCGGCACGCGGGAGGTCCTCCACCCGGTGCGGCCCGCGACCCCGGCGGCGAGCGTGCTCGCCCAGCGGGGCAACGCCGACGACGCGCTCATGCGCCGCCTCCACGGCGCGCACTGGCGGGCGCTCGCCGCCACCGGCCGCGGGCTCTTCCGGCGCCACCTCGTGGCGACCGTCGCGGCCGGTCTGGCGGCAGCGGCCGCACCACGTCGTGGGAGCTCGGCCACCGCCAGGGTGGTCACGGCCGTGGGTGGTGCGGCATACCTGGCGCACACGGGTGACCTCGTGCGGCGGAGGGTGGCCCCCGGGCCGCGCGACCCGCGGGAGGTGCTGACCATGGTGTGGACCAGCGCCGTCATCCCCGCGGCTGCGACGTGGCACCGGGCTCGGGGCTGGTGGCAGCACCGCTCCGCGGAGCCGTGGCCGCTCCGCCCACGTGCGGTGCTCCTCGACCGGGACGGCACGCTCGTCCACGACGTGCCCTACAACGGCGACCCCGCGGCAGTCGCCCCCCTCGACGGGGCGAGGGAGGCGCTCGACAGGCTGCGTGGCGCCGGCCTCAGGCTCGGCGTGGTGAGCAACCAGTCCGGGATCGCGCGCGGGCTGCTCACGCGCGACCAGGTCGACGCCGTCCACGCGGAGGTCGACGCCCGACTGGGACCCTTCGAGACCTGGCAGGTCTGCCCCCACGGACCGGAGGACGGCTGCACCTGCCGCAAACCGCGTCCAGGGATGGTCACCGCCGCGGCACGGTCGCTCGGCGTGCGGGCCGAGGAGTGCGTCGTCGTCGGTGACATCGGGGCGGATGCCGAGGCGGCACGTGCTGCCGGAGCCCGGTCCGTGCTCGTCCCCACCTCGGCCACGCGGGCCGAGGAGGTCGCCGGTGCACCCGTCGTCGCACCCGACCTCGCCGGCGCGGTGGACCTGGTCCTGGAGTGGGCTCGTGCGTGACCGGTCGCGCGCCCCACGCATCCTCGCCGTCCGCCTGGACAGCGACGGTGACGTCCTGCTCGCCGGGCCGGCGGTGCGACAGCTCGCAGCCGGCGCGGTCGTCGACCTCCTCGTCTCGCCGGACGGTGCGGGTGCGGCGGCGCTGCTGCCGGACGTCGACGAGGTGCTCGTGGCCGACGTCCCGTGGGCGGGCCGGGAACCGGTGGGGCCGGCTCCCCACCTTCTCGACGAGCTCCGGGAGCTCGTCCGTCGCGGCCACTACGACGAGGTGGTCGTCCTGACGTCGTACCACCAGAGCCCGCTCCCGATGGCCCTCGTCGCCCGGTGGGCCGGCGTGCCCCGTGTCGTCGGGACCAGCGACGCGTTTCCCGGTTCGCTCCTCGACGTCCGCCACCGCCGGGTCGAGGAGGGCGACGACCCCGGGTTCGGTGGAGGTCACGAGGTGGAGGCGATGTGCGCGCTCGTCGAGGCGGCGGGGCACCCCCGGACCGGGAACGACCACCTCCGCGTCCTGCACCCGCCCCCACCGGCCGACCTCGGCGAGCACTACGTCGTCCTCCACCCGACCGCGTCAGTTCCCGCTCGCGCGATCGGGCCGGAGCGGGCGACCGAGCACGCCGCTGCCCTCGCCGGCGAGGGATGGTCCGTCGTCGTGACCGGCGCCCCCGGTGAGGAGCACGTGGGACGGCAGGTCACCCCCAGCAACGGCACGGACCTCACCGGACGAACGTCGTTCGCCGAGCTCGCCGGAGTGCTCTCGGGCGCCGCCGCCGTCGTCGTGGGCAACACCGGGCCGGCGCACCTGGCCGCGGCGGTGGGAACCCCCGTGGTCAGCGTCTTCGCGCCGGTCGTCCCGTGGGAACGGTGGCGCCCTTGGGGGGTGGCGACCGTACGGCTGGGCGACCAGGAGGCGCCCTGCCGGCTCACCCGGGCGCGCACCTGCCCCGTGGAGGGGCACCCGTGCACGACGTCGGTCACCGGCAGTGACGTCGTCGAGGCGGTTCGAGCGCTCGCCCGCGTCCCAGCACCAGCACTGGAGGTGTCGTGAAGATCCTCGTGTGGCACGTCCACGGCTCATACCTCACCTCGTTCGTCCAGGGCGAGCACGACTACCTCCTGCCGGTCCTCCCCGACCGGGGCCCGGACGGCCGTGGCCGGGCGCAGACCTGGGACTGGCCCGCGCGCGCCCGGGACGTGACCCCCGAGGAGCTGCACGACGCGGAGATCGACGTCGTCGTCCTGCAGCGGCCGCACGAGGTCGACCTCGTCGAGCGCTGGACCGGCCGCCGGCTGGGAACCGACCTGCCCGCGGTGTACCTGGAGCACAACGCCCCCACCGAGCACGCCGTGCGCAGTGAGCATCCGGTCCTGCGCGACCCCCGGCTGCACGACGTGCCGGTCGTCCACGTCACGCCGTTCAACGCGATGGCCTGGGACTGCGGGGGCCGGCCGACCATCATCGTGGAGCACGGCATCCCCGACCCGGGTGCGCGCTACAGCGGCACCGACGCCTCCCTCGCGGTGGTCGTCAACGAGCCGGTCAGACGGTGGCGTGTCGCGGGCAGCGACCTCGTCCTCGACATGGCCCGCTGCCTCCCGATGTCTCTCTATGGTCTCGGCACGGACGAGCTCGGTGCGCTCGCGGAGGAGCGCTCCCTTCCCGGACTGGACCGCAGCCGGTGCCACAGCGTCGAGCAGCAGGAGCTGCACGAGGCGATGGCCCGTCACCGGGTCTACTTCCATCCCTACCGCTGGACGAGCCTCGGCCTGTCGCTCATCGAGGCGATGACCATCGGGATGCCGGTCCTGGCCCTGTCCACGACCGAGGCGCCCGAGGCGGTGCCCCCGGGTGCCGGACTCGTCACCAACGACCTGGCTCGGCTGCGGGCGACCGCCCGGCACCTGCTCGCCGACCCGGAGGAGGCGCGGGCCCGGGGAGAGGTGGCGCGGTCCCACGCCCTCAACCGCTTCTCGCTCACCCGGTTCCTCGTCGACTGGGACCAGGTCCTGAAGGAGGTGGCAGCGTGAGGATCGCCATGGTGTCGGAGCACGCCAGCCCGCTCGCTGCGCTCGGCGAGGCGGATGCGGGCGGCCAGAACGTCCACGTCGCCGAGCTGGCGCTCGGTCTGGCCCGGCTGGGCCACGAGGTGCAGGTCTACACCCGACGTGACGACGCAGCCCTGCCCGAACGGGTCGCCGTCGCACCGGGCGTGTGCGTCGTGCACGTTCCCGTGGGTCCCCACCGAACCGTGCCGAAGGACGAGCTCCTTCCGCACATGGATGCGTTCGCCGACTGGATGGCCGAGGACTGGCAGCGCACCGGTGATCCGGACGTGGTGCACGCCCACTTCTGGATGTCGGGCCTCGCCGCCCTGCGGGCCGGCCGCTCACGCGGTGTCCCCGTGGCACAGACGTTCCACGCCCTCGGCAGCGTCAAGCGGCGACACCAGCGCGAGTCCGACACGAGCCCGCCCGAGCGGCTGGATCTGGAGCGCTGGATCGCTCGGGAGGCGGATGCCGTCATCGCGACGTGCCGCGACGAGGTGGAGGAGCTCGCCGACATGGGCGTCGGGACGGATCACGTCCACGTCGTCCCCTGCGGTGTCGACACCGCGCACTTCTCCCCGTCCGGCCCGGCCTGGGACCACGGCCTGCCCGGTGCTCGCCGAGCACGGCTGCTGGCCGTCGGCCGGCTCGTCGAGCGCAAGGGCTTCGACCTTGCGGTGCGCGCCCTGCCCGACCTCCCGGATGCCGAGCTGGTTCTCGTCGGCGGCCCGCCGTTGGAGCGGCTCGATGCGGACCCCGAGGCGCGGCGCCTTCGGGCACTCGCCGAGGAGCTCGGCGTGGAGGACCGCCTGGTGCTGACCGGGCAGCGGCCCCACGAGGCCATGCCGGCCATCTACCGCTCCGCCGACGTCGTGCTCGCCGTGCCGTGGTACGAGCCGTTCGGCATCACCCCCCTCGAGGCCGCGGCGTGCGGCCGTCCCGTGGTCGGCAGCGCGGTCGGAGGCCTGCTCGACTCCGTTGAGGACGGCGTCTCCGGCCGCCTCGTCCCCCCGCGCGACGTGGAGGCCCTGGTCTCGGCGGTGCGTGGCCTTCTGGCGGACCCCGACGAGGCGGCGCGGATGGGCCGCAGGGCACGTGCCCGTGCGGTCGAGCTGTTCGACTGGTCCGTCGTCGCGGCGCGCACCGAGGGGGTGCTCGAGATGACTGCCGCCCCGCCGGAGGGCAACCTGCACCGCGCGGTGGCCACCGGACGGCGAGAACCTCGGCCGTCGTGGCTGCACGAGCACGCCGCGGAGGTGGACGGTGGCATGCGGTCCCTGCTCGGCCAGTCCGACCGCATCCGGTCCTGGGGTGAGCAGCTCGCCACGACGCTGGTGGACGGCGGTCGCCTGCTCGCCGTGGGGAACGGGGGTAGCGCCGCGGAGGCCCAGCACCTCACCGCCGAGCTCGTGGGTCGATGCTTCACCGACCGCCGGCCGCTCTCGGCCATCGCCCTGTGCGCGGAGACCTCGAGCCTCACCGCGATCCTCAACGACTACGGGCCCGACGAGGTGTTCGCCCGACAGGTCGAGGCGCACGGCCGCCCGGGTGACGTGCTCGTGCTGCTCTCGACCAGCGGCACGAGCAGCAACGTGCTCCACGCCGCCAAGCGAGGGAACGAGAGGGGTCTGCGGGTGTGGGCGCTGACCGGCCCGGGCCCGAACCCCCTCACCGGCCTCGCCGACGAGTCGCTCGTCGTGGACGCACCGAGCACCGCAGCCGTCCAGGAGGTGCAGCTGGTCGCCATCCACGCGCTGTGCGCTGCCCTCGACGAGGCCCTCACCGCGCGCGGTCTCATGGAGGCCGGTCCCGTGTGCCGGCAGGTCTCGTGAACCGCCGCCACGTCGTCGTCGTCGGCGACTGCCTCCTCGACCGCGACGTCCACGGACACGTCGACCGGGTCTGCCCGGACGCCCCGGCGCCCGTCGTCGACGTCGACACGGTGTGCCCCCGGCCGGGCGGTGCGGGCCTCACCGCCCTGCTGGCGAGGGGGGACGGCGTCGACGTGACCCTCGTCGCGCCGCTGGCCCACGACGCGGAAGGACGGGAGCTGTCCGAGCTGCTCCGCGGAGCCGGGGTTCGCGTCATCGCTCTCGGGCACGAAGGCCCGACGAGGGTCAAGACGCGGGTGCGGGCCGGCGGCCAGTCGATCGCCCGGATCGACACCGGAGGGCCGGGCCGTCCGATGGGCGGCCTGACGCCGGACGGGACCGCTGCGGTGGCCGAGGCGGACGTCGTGCTCGTGTCCTGCTACGGCGGCGGAGTGACGGCGGACCCGACGGTCCGGGACGCCCTCACGCGGCGGGCCCGGAGGCGCCCGGTGGTGTGGGACCCCCATCCGCGGGGCGCGGACCCCGTCGAGGGGTGCGCCCTCGTCACACCCAACCTCACCGAGGCCAGGACATGGGCCCGGATGCCGGACGCGCCCGGGGACGTGGTCGCCCGAGGGCTCGTCGAGAGGTGGTCCGCCGCCGCTGTCGCGGTGACCGGTGGGCACCGCGGGGCCTGGGTCGCCACGACGGCGAGCGAACCGCTCTTCGCACCGGCCGTCCCGGCATCCGGTGACACCTGCGGTGCCGGTGACCGCTTCGCCGCCGCGGCAGCGGCCGCCCTCGCCCACGGCCGCACGACGAGCGAGGCCGTCGTCGACGCGGTTGCCCGGGCCGGTGACTTCGTCGCAGCCGGCGGCGCGTCCGCGATCCGCCCGGTCGTGCGCACCGGGCCAGGTTCGGCCGACGGGACGGCTGCGGCCGCCGCTCCTCCCCTCCGGCACGACGTGCGGGTCACGCCCGAGGCGGCGGAGTCGTTCCTGCGCGACCTCCGCCGACGAGGCGGGGTGCTCGTGGCCACCGGCGGGTGCTTCGACGTCCTCCACGCCGGTCACGTCGCCACCCTCCAGGCCGCCCGTGCCCTCGGCGACGGGCTCGTCGTCCTGCTGAACTCGGACGCCTCCGTCCGCCGCCTCAAGGGGCCGGCGCGGCCCGTGCACTCCCACGACGACCGGGCCGCGGTCCTGCTCGGCCTCTCGTGCGTCGACGCCGTGGTGGTCTTCGACGAGGACGACCCGAGCCGGGCGCTGCGGCGGATCCGGCCGGACGTCTGGGCCAAGGGCGGCGACTACGAGGACGCCGACCTGCCCGAGGCTGCGGTCGTCCGCTCCTGGGGCGGCCGTGTCGTCCTCCTCCCCTACCTCTCCGGTCGGTCCACGACCGCCGTCCTGCAGTCCATCGAGTCAGGAGACCCCCTGTGAGCGCCACCTCCCCAACCCCGATCTCGCCCTCGCTGGGCACGGTGTTCGTGACCGGCGGGTCGAGCGGCCTCGGCGCCGCCGTCGTCGCCGCCGTCACCAAGGCGGGTGGGACCGCGGCGGTGATCGACCTCGTCCCGCCGGAGGATGCCGGCCTGGCGCACGCGGTCGCGGACCTCTCCGACTCGGCAGCGGCGGCCGTCGCCGTGGACGACCTCGTGGCGATGGTCGGGCCGCCCGACGCCGTCGTCACCGCCGCCGGCACGGACGCGTGCGGCCCCCTGTCCGCTGTCAGCACGGAGGACTGGGAGCGGGTGGTCCGGGTCAACCTCTTCGGCACGGCGGCCGTCGTCCGGGCGGCCCTGCCCCACCTCGAGGAACGCGGAGGCAGGGTCGTCACCGTCGCCTCGACGCTCGGCCTGCGAGCGGTGGGTGACGCCACGGCATACTGCGCCAGCAAGTTCGGCGTCGTGGGGTTCACCCGGGCCCTCGCCGCGGAGCTCGCCGGCCGGGTCGGCGTCACCCTGCTCGTGCCCGGAGGGATGCGGACCCGGTTCTTCGACGGGCGCACCGAGCAGTACCGTCCGGGGCCGGATGCCGTCCTCAACGATCCCGATGACGTCGCCGCGGCGGTGCTGGTCGCCTTGCAGCAGCCGCCCGGGTGCGAGGTGCGTGAGCTCGTCGTCGCCACCTCGACGGAGCCCTCCTGGCCGTGACCCACGTCCTCGTCCTGCGCGCCCTCGGGCTCGGTGACCTGCTCACCGCGGTTCCGGCCCTGCGGGGCCTGCGCCAAGCGTGGCCGGGGTCGCGCGTCACCCTCGCCGCTCCCGCGGCCCTTGGCCACTGGCTGGCCTCCATGGGCGTCGTCGACGACACCGTCGAGGTCGACGGCCTCGGGGAGCACCCGAGGCTGCACACTGCGGTGGGGCGGCCGGCCGTGGCCGTCAACCTGCACGGCCGAGGTCCGCAGAGCCACCGCCTGCTCGCCCGGCTCGGCGCCGGACGCCTCGTGGCGTTCGCCAACGAGGAGGCCAGCCACGACGGGCCCCCGTGGCACACCGACGAGCACGAGGTCGACCGGTGGATCAGGTTGAGTACGTCGGCGGGCGGCCGGGCGACAGCCGATGACCTGCGCCTCCCGGAGCCGGGATCGCGAGCCGGCCACGTGGTCGTGCACCCGGGCGCCGCATCGGCGTCCCGGTGCTGGCCGGTGGACCGCTGGGCCGCGGTGGCCGCGGCCCTCGCCGCCCGAGGCTGCCGGGTCGTCGTGACCGGCACCCGCGCCGAGGCCGGCCGGTGCGCCGTGGTGGCGGGAGCCGCCGGGGTCGAGGACCGCTGCGGCCGGGAGACGTTCGCGGCGCTGGCGCGGACCGTGGGAACGGCGCGCCTCCTGCTCAGCGGCGACACCGGGGTGGCCCACCTGGCCACGGCGTTCGGGACGCCCTCGGTGACGCTGTTCGGCCCGGTCTCACCGGCGTTGTGGGGACCCCGCGTGGACGGCCACCTCCACCGCGTCCTGTGGCGAGGTGGCCCCGAGGACCTCCGCCCGGGTGACCCGCACGGGAACGAGGTCGACGAGCGCCTCTCGGCGATCGGCGTCGCGGAGGTCATCGAGGAGGCCGAACGCCTCCTGTGGGACGCTCAGGCCGTCCGTGGGGCTCCGCCCACGACGGCGGCGGCCGACTCGTCCTCCAGGGACGCCTGACCGAACCACTCCACCGTCCGGGCGAGGCCGTCGGTCCACGGGACGCGAGGTCGCCAGCCGAGCAGCTCCTCGGCCAGTGTCGTGTCGGGTCGGCGGACCTTCGGGTCGTCGACCGGGAGGGCGATGTGCTCGATCGCCGAGGCGGACCCGACGGCGGCCAGGACGTCCTGCGCGATGCGGAGCACCGTGAGCTCCTCGGGGTTCCCGAGGTTCACCGGCCCGGGGTGACCGCTCGCAGCGAAGGCCAGGACACCGCGCACGAGGTCGTCGACGAAGCAGACCGACCGCGTCTGGGCACCGTCGCCCGCCACGGTGAGCGGCTCCCCGAGCAGTGCCTGCCGGATGAAGGTCGGGATCGCGCGTCCGTCGTGCGGTCGCATCCGCGGGCCGTACGTGTTGAAGATCCGGACGATGCCCGTGTCGACGCCCTCGTGGTCCCGGTACGCCGTCGTCAGGGCCTCCCCGAAGCGCTTCCCCTCGTCGTAGACGCCTCGCGGGCCGATGGGGTTGACGTGCCCCCAGTAGCTCTCGGGCTGCGGGTGGCACTGCGGGTCGCCGTAGACCTCCGAGGTCGACGCCAGCACGAAGCGGGCACCCTTGTCCTTCGCGAGGCCGAGGGCGTGCCAGGTGCCGAGCGAGCCGACCTTGAGGGTCTCGACCGGCATCCGCAGATAGTCCACGGGCGAGGCCGGTGAGGCGAAGTGGAGCACGAGGTCCACCGGCCCGGGGACGTGGACGAAGTCGGTGACGTCACAGCGCAGGAGCCGGAAACCAGGGTCGTGGAGCAGGTGGGCCACGTTGGCCGGTGACCCGGTGACGAAGTTGTCGAGGGCCACGACCTCGGCACCCTGGTCGACCAGGGCCGTGCACAGGTGGCTGCCGAGGAAACCGGCCCCCCCGGTGACGACGACCCGGCGTGGGACACCGCCCTCGCGCGTGGCGCCGGGAGGCCGGCTCTTCCGGTGCCGTGCGTGGGCGCGGGCCATGCGGTGCTCCTCCTGGCGACATCTGCGGTGACGCTCCGGTACGCCTCCTTGATACCCGCGAAGTGGTGGCAGAACCGTCGCATCGGTGCAGGTGTGGAGTGGGGAACCGGTGGGTACCGCATCCACGACCATCCGTTCATCGCACAGGAGGATCCATGTCCAGCCATTCCACTGCCAACACGACGGCACGTACTGCCAGGACGGCGGTGCAGAAGGCAGCTCTCGCCGTCGGTGTCGTGTTCCTCGTCATCGGCATCCTCGGCTTCGTGCCGGGGATCACCACGGACTACGGCGACCTCAGCCTGGCCGGTCACGAGTCGGAGGCCAAGCTGCTCGGAGTCTTCCAGGTCTCCATCCTGCACAACCTCGTCCACCTCCTCTTCGGCGCCGCCGGCATCGCGATGGCGCGGCGCGTCGACTCGGCCCGGACGTACCTGCTCGTCGGTGGCGCGATCTACCTCGTGCTCTGGCTCTACGGCCTGCTCATCGACAAGACGTCCGACGCCAACTTCGTCCCCGTCAACAGCGCCGACGACTGGCTGCACTTCGTGCTGGGTGTGGGCATGATCGCCCTCGGCTTCCTCACCACCCGCCGTACGGCCGTCACCGACCGGGTCGCCGACCGTCGGTGACCTCCTCCGCCGACGCCGCGCCCGGGGTGGAGACGCCCCGGGCCGGCGTCGCGCTCGTCCTCGGTGCCTCTCGCGGCCTGGGGCTCCTCGTGGCGCGGGACCTCGTGGATCGTGGGTTCGTCGTCCACGGCTGTGCCCGAGACGCCGCAGAGCTCGAGGAGGCCGCTCACAGCCTCCTGCCATCGACGTTCGTCCCCCATGTCTGCGACGTGCGTGACCCGGATGCCGTGGTGGCCCTGGTGGAGGACGTCCTGGCGGACGAGGGGCGGATCGACGTCGCCCTGCACGTCGCCGGCGTGATCCAGGTGGGACACGCCGACGCACTCACCCTCGGGCACTACGAGGACGCGGTCGACACGATGTTGTGGGGGCCGGTGCACCTCGCGCTCGCCGTGCTCCCCTCCATGAGGGATGCCGGCCACGGTCGGCTCGGCGTCGTCAGCTCCATCGGCGGCCTCGTCGCGGTCCCGCGCCTCGTTCCCTACTCGGTCGCCAAGTTCGGTGCCGTGGGCCTCGCCGAAGGCCTCCATGCCGAGCTCGCCGGCACGGGCGTGACCGTGACCGCGGTGACACCCGGGCTGATGCGCACCGGGAGCCACCTCCACGCGCGCTTCGTGGACGCCCCTGAGGCCGACTACGCATGGTTCGCGCCTGCCGCCTCCCTGCCCGGCCTGAGCATCTCCGCCGACCGGGCCGCGCGCAGGATCGTCTCAGGGGTGCTGGCGGGCCGGCCCACGGTGGAGCTGACGCCACTGACGATTCTCGCCAGGCGGGTCCACGGGTTGGCCCCGGCGACGACGGTTCGGGGTCTCGGCCTCGCGAGCCGGCTGCTCCCGGGACCTCGGACCCGCGCCGCGGACCCGCTCTCCACCGCTGCTCCGGCGGTCGAGGGGCAGGCGGCGAAGGAACGGCTGTCCTCCCGGGTCGTCGACCTGCTCACCACCCTCGGGGACCGGGCCGCGCGGCGGAACAACGAGGTCCCGCAGGTCCAGCGCTAGCTAGCGCAGGGTGCCGGACGCCGCCTGCTCCATCACCCGATGCGCGGCGTCGCCGAGCGACAGCCGCTCCTGCTCGGCGATGCGAACGAGCGCGTCGAACGCTTCGGGCATGTCCAGGGACCGCATCTGGGCCAGGGCGCCCTTCGCGCGTTCGACGACCGCCCGTCCCTCGAGGGCCTCGCGGAGGCTGACCGTGAGGTCCTGCTCGGCGAGGTGCGTGCTGAGGATGAGCATCGTGGCGGCATCCGCGAAGGGCTGGCAGTCCATCGTCGTCGCCCCGTCGATGTGTGCGTCCGCACGGAAGAGGTTGAGCGCGCCGAAGCAGCGGCCGTGCCAGTGCAGGGGAGCCGTGACGACGGCGGCGTACCCAGAGGCGACGATGGCCCGTCCGGTCACCGGCCACCGGGCGAGGATCGCCTCGGTGCCCGACTCCGCGACGGCGGCGGAGGTGCGGATGCTGTCGACGCACGGGCCCTCGTCGGCCTGAACCTGGTACATCTCGAGGTCGGCGACCCGATGGCTCGTCGCGGCCAGGAGCTCGAGGGTCCCCGCCTCGGTCTCTACCAGCACTGCAGCGGCATCCGCAGGCACGACGTCGGCGACACCCTTGAGCAGGGCCGCCAGGGCGCCGGTGACGTCCGGCGCCCCGGACACCATGCTGGCCGCGGCACCGGCGAGCAGCTCGGAGACGGTGGTGGGGTTCATGTGGACTCGATCTCCTGCTGGGGGGTGGCTGAGAAAGTCAACCGGTAGCTGATGACGTCCTGGGCGCTCTGGCCGACGCTCTGCTCGTGCGAGTACGCGTGGGCTCGGATGAGTGCCAGGGCGTCGTCCTCCGGGACCCCGAGCTGGGCGACGACCATCCCGGTCGCCTGGTGCACCTCTGCGCGCTCCCCCCAGGGGCCCTGTCCCGCCTCGTGCTGGGTCGCACCGTCGGCGGCCAGGGCCGCGGCCAGGACCTTCGTGACGGTCTGGGCAGCGTCGAGGTCCAGGGCGTCCCCGGCTCGTCCGGTGTGCAGTGTGAGGACGCCGATGACCTGGTCACCCTCCCCGATCGGCAGCGCGTGCACGACGAGGGGCGCCAGACCGGTGAGCTCGGCGGACTCCAGGAGCGGCCACCGAGGGTCCGGGGCGTCGTCGGGGGTGAGGATCTCGAGCCTGGAGTAGGAACCGGTGTCGAAGGCCTCGGGCCCGGGACCCTGACCCAGCACGTCCTGCTGCTCCTCGATGACGAGCGCCGCGTCGTCGGTGGTGCAGAGGGTCACGCGCTCCGGCCGGGTGTACGCCAGGGTGATGGCGCCGCCGTCGCAGCCCAGCACACCGGCGGCTGCGCGGCACATCCGCGCGGGGAGGGGCACACCGTCATGGGCCCCTTCCACGATCCCCTGGGCGAGGCGGGTGAGGAGGTCGTCGACTTCAGCCACTGGCTCCTCCCCACCACTGTGCACATCGGAAACAACGAGGACCCGATCGACGGGTTGCCTCCAACGTACTCCCCAGCCACGGCGTCGACGGTCTGCGGAGGCGCTGCGCGTCGAACTCCCCGACCCCGACGGCACCGTGGCAGCATCCCGGAATGACCGGATCACCCACCGATGACCTCGCGGCGGAGGTCGCCTCCCGCGCCACGGACCTCGGGTGGTCCGTCGGCGCCGCGGAGTCCCTGACGAGTGGGGCCGTGGCGTCCGCCCTCGGCGCCGCTCCGGGCGCGTCGGCGTGGTTCCGCGGCGGGGTCGTCGCGTACGCCAGCGAGGTCAAGTTCGACGTCCTCGACGTCCCGGAGGGTCCCGTCGTCTCTCGCGAGGCCGCGCTCGCCATGGCGCGGGGGGCGGTGGAGCAGCTCGGCGCCGACGTCGTCGTGTCCGTCACCGGCGCAGGCGGGCCGCAGGGCCAGGACGGGGAGGAGCCCGGCACGGTGTGGTTCGGCCTCGTCTGGCCCGACGGTGAGGAGGCCAGGCAGCTGCACCTCCCCGGTGACCCGGCGGAAGTGGTGTCCCGGGCGACGAGCCACGCCCTGGACCTGCTGCGGATGGCGCTCGAAGCCGCCGCCCGGGCCCGCGCCTGAGCGTCAGTCGCTGCCGCTGGGCCGCAGGTCCTTCGTCGCCGGACCTTCGATCCGGATGCCGTCCGCGGTGAACCTCGACCCGTGCAGCGGGCAGTCCCAGCTCCGTTCGACGTCGTTCCACGACACCACGCCTCCGAGGTGGGTACACACGGCGCTGACCCGGCAGGTCCGGCCGTCGACGGTGGAGACGGCCGCCGGGCCGAACGGACCTCCCTCGACCCGGCCCGCACCCTCGGCGGGGGGGTCACTGGTGGGCGCGGGCAGCGCCCGCACCACTCGGTCGGCGACCCAGCGGAACCCCACCGATCCGTTGTGTCGCAGCGACGAGGCGACGTCCCGGGGGTTCACGCCCACCGAGCGGAGCCCCGACGCGTACTCGGGCGGCTCGCCCATGAGGTCCCCGACGAGCACGTGAGCGGCCGCCGCGGCATTCGTCATGCCCCACTTGTCGAACCCGGTCGCGACGAGGAGCGACCCGCCCGTGCCCGGGAGCGCGCCCACGCTGGGCACCTGTCGGGACGTGCGGTAGTCCTGCGCGGACCAGGACCAGAGCGCGTCGCCCACCGCGAAGTGCCGACGCGCCCACTCGTCGAGCTCGTCGGCCTTGGCGCGCGTCGATCCGCCGCGGCCGGTCTCGTGGTCGTTGCCGCCGACCAGGAGGAGGTCGCCGTCGGGGTCCGGAGCCGTGCGCACCGACCGCGTCGGGGAGTCGAGCGACAGGGACATCCCGCGCGGCACCCGGCCGGAGTCGGGAAGGCGGTAGGCCATGGCGTAGGAGCGGCTCGCCCGCAGCCGGGCGAAGTGCAGGCCGCGGTCGAGCACCGGGTACTGGGTCGCCAGGACGACTCGCGTGGCGACGACGTCGCCGGCAGTGGTCGCCACGCGCCAGGGCCGCGACCACGACGCGCCCGTGACGCGAGCCCCCTCGACGAGCGTGCCACCGAGTTCGGTGAGCTCCTCCCGGAGGGCGCCGATGACCTCGAGAGGGTCGAACTGTGCCTGGTCCCGTAGGCCGATCGCAGCGCGCACGGGAAAGGGCAGGCCGGCGTCGTCGAGGCCCTCGACGGCCAGCCCCGCCGCACGCGCCACCTCCGCCTCCCGGTCGACCTTCCGGGCGCCCTCGTCGGTCACGGCATACGTCACGGCAAGCTGCGCCTGCACGTCGACGTCACGTCTGCGCAGCTCCTCGAGCAGCCAGAGCTGCCCCGCCCGGTTGGCCCGCACGTAGGCGGAGACCACGTCGGCGCCGGCGTGCTGGTGGAGCCGCTGGAGGACCGAGCCCTGGAGCAGGCTCAGCTTCGCGGTGCTGTGCCCTGTCGTGCCCGCTCCGGCCGCCCGGCCGTCCACGACGACCGGGGGATGGCCCGCACGGGCAAGGAGGACGGCAGTGCACAGGCCGGTGAGACCCGCACCCACGACGAGGACGTCGGCGGCACCCGGAAGCGCGTCCGGCGCCGGCGCCCCGGCGTCCGGGGTGAGGCCCCGGCGGCCCCACCACAAGGAGCTGCGCGGCGGGCGCGGACGGGCGGTCACGCTACGGCGTCCCTTGCGTCCATCCCGGGCTTGAGCACCACCTTGACCATGCCGTCCTCCTTGGCCTGGAACGTGGCATAGGCGTCGGGGGCGGCCTCGAGGGGGAGACGGTGGGTCGCGAAGTCGTCCACGCCCAGCGGGTCGGCATCGGTGAGCAGCGGCATGATCTCCGGCACCCAGCGCTTGACGTTGGCCTGGCCCATCCGGATCTGCACCTGCTTGTCGAACAGGGTCATCATCGGCATCGGGTCGGCCATGCCGCCGTACACGCCACTCAGCGAGACCGTACCGCCACGTCGAACCGTGTCGATGGCGGTGTAGAACGCGGCCAGCCGGTCGACCCCCACGTTGGTCATCAAGGGCTTGGCCAGCGCGTCGGGGAGCAGCGACACCGCCTTGTGCGACGCCTTGACCAGGGGCGACCCGTGGGCCTCCATGCCGACCGCGTCGACCACGGCGTCGGCCCCCCGGCCACCGGTCAGCTCGCGCACGGCATCCCCGACGTCGTCGACCTCGCGCATGTCCACGGTGGTGACGCCGCGGGTCCGGGCGCGGTCCAGCCGGGCGTCGACGCGGTCGACCCCGATGACCTGCCGCACCCCGCGCTCGAGGGCGATCCGGCACGCCATGTCGCCGATCGGGCCGAGCCCGAGGACGAGGAGGGTTCCCTCCGGCTCGGGGTCGGCGTAGGCGACCGCCTGCCACGCAGTCGGGAGGACGTCGGAGAGGTACACGAACCGCTCGTCGGGCGGCCCGTCCGGCACGGGGATGTGGGTGTACTGGGCCTGCGGGACCCGGAGGTACTCCGCCTGACCGCCCGGGATCGACCCGTAGAGCTCGGAGTAGCCGAAGAGGGCCGCCCCCGTGCCCTGGGCGCGGACCTGGGTCGTCTCGCACTGGCTCTGCAGCCCGTGCTCGCACATCCAGCACGTGCCGCAACAGATCTGGAACGGAACGACGACGCGGTCACCGGGGGAGAGGTTCGTGACACCGGCTCCGACCTCCTCGACGACCCCCATCGACTCGTGGCCGAGGACGTCCCCCTGCGCCATGAAGGCACCGAGGGGCTCGTAGAGGTGCAGGTCGGAACCGCAGATGTTCGTGCTCGTCACCCGGATGATCGCGTCGGCGGGGTCGGAGATCACGGGGTCCGGGACCTGTTCGACGCGGACGTCCTTCTTGCCGTGCCACACCACTGCTCGCACTGTCTCCTCCTGGATGTCGGGTCCTCGGCCCGTACCCCGGGCCGTCGCCCGCACACCCTCGCGTCGAACCTCCCTGCGGCAGGGAAATGGCACGCGGGCCGTCTGAACCCCCGCATACAGTGACGCGGGTGTCGATCGAGGTCCACGAGCTCGTCAAGCACTTCCGCGTCCACGGCCGCGAGGCCGGGCTGCGGGCGTCGCTGCGCAGCGTCGTCCGCCGCCGCCACGTCGAGGTCAGGGCGGTCGACGGCATCTCGTTCTCCGTGGAGGCCGGTGAGGTCGTCGGCTTCCTCGGCCCGAACGGGGCCGGCAAGACGACGACGTTGAAGTGCCTGGCGGGGCTCCTCCACCCGACCGCCGGCACGGTCCGGGTCCTCGGCCACGACCCCGCTCGGCGCGAGGCGGCCTTCCTCGGCCGGATCGCGCTCGTCATGGGCCAGCGGAACTCGCTCTTCTGGGACCTTCCGGCCCAGGACGCCTTCGAGGTCAACCGCACCGTGTACCGGGTGCCGCCGGCCCAGTTCCGCGAGACCCTCGACGAGCTCGTCCACCTCCTCGAGCTCGAGCCCCTGCTCACCAAGCAGGTCCGGGTGCTCAGCCTCGGCGAGCGGATGCGCTGTGAGCTGGCCGGATCACTCCTGCACCGCCCGGACGTCCTGTTCCTCGACGAGCCGACCCTCGGGCTCGACGTCAACGCGCAGGCCGTGCTGCGCACCTTCCTGCGGTCCTACAACGAGCGGTACGGCGCGACGGTCCTCCTCACCAGCCACTACATGGGTGACGTCACCGCCCTGGCGTCGCGCGTCGTCGTCATCGACGGAGGGGTTCTGCGCTTCGACGGTCGGCTGGCGACGCTCGTGGCCGACCACGCGCCGCACCGCCGCATCCGGCTGTCCCTGCTCCAGCCCGTGCAGACGGCTGCCCTGGCCCGCTACGGCGACGTCGTCGCGCAGGACGGCGCGTCCGTCACCCTGGAGGTCCCCCGCGAACGCAGCGTCGACGTGGCGACGCGCGTGCTCGCCGACCTCGACGTGGAGGACCTCGCGATCGAGGACCCACCGATCGAGGACGTCGTCCGGGCCGTGTTCGACCATGGCTGAGACCGCCCTCGCGGCGTATGCGGGTCTGGTCCGCTCCTCGGCGCAGGTGGCGGTCACGTACCGCGGCCGCATGGTCCTCTGGGTGCTGAGCGGGTTCTTCCCCCTCCTGCTCATGGCGGTGTGGTTGACCGTCGTGGCGGAGTCCGGACCGCCGGCCGGATGGACCACCGCCGACTTCCTGGCCTACTACGCCGCGGCAGCACTCGTCTGGCACCTCTCCGGCCAGCACATCGTGTGGGAGTGGGACCAGGACATGCGGGCCGGGGACCTCTCCACCAAGCTCCTCCGCCCGATCCACCCGGTCTTCCAGTACGCCGCCGGCGACCTGGGCCACCGCCTGGTCCTCCTCACCGGTCTGCTCCCGGCGTTCGCCGTCGCCGTCGCGCTGCTGCCGGGCCTGGACTATGACCTCACACCGGCCCGCGTCGTCCTCGTGGTGGCAGCGGTCGTGCTGGCCTATGTCCTCAGCATCGTCATGGCCTCCGCCGTGGCCCTCGCAGGCTTCTGGACGACCCAGACGACCAACCTCTGGATGCTGTGGTGGGGTCTGGGGTCCTTCGCCTCCGGGTGGGTCGCGCCGCTGGAGCTCATGCCGGAGTGGCTGAGGAACCTCGCAGTGGTGCTTCCCTTCCGCTACACGCTCGGCTTCCCCGTCGAGCTCATGAGCGGCCGGCTCGACGGCCCCGAGGTGGCCGTCGGCTTCCTCGTGGGAGCGGTCTGGACCGCCGGGTTCGCCCTCTTCTACGTGGTGGTCTGGCGACGCGGCATCCGGCGGTTCCAGGCGGTCGCGGGGTGAGCCGCGTCCACGGGTGGGGTCGGTACGCGCGGATCCTCGCGATCTGCTGGCGGGCCGCGGTGGCGCAGCAGCTCGAGTACCGCGCCGACCTGGCTGCCAAAACGGTGATGAGTGCCTTCTGGCTGGCCTGGGCGGCGCTGGGGGTGTCGGTCTACTTCCGCTACACCGGGAACATCGGCGGGTGGACCTACGGCGAGGTGCTCGTCGTCGTCGGGCTGTTCTTCGCTCTCAACGGGGTGCGCCAGGCGTTCCTCGAGCCCAACCTCGAGGCCCTCGGCGAGGGAGTGCGGCGCGGGACGCTGGACCACGTGCTCACGAGGCCGGTCGACTCCCAGGTGCTCGTGAGCCTGCGCCATGTGGACATGCACAACCTCGTCGACCCCGTGCTGGGCCTCGTCCTCGTGGCGATCGGGGTGCGCCTGACCGGGCGTGGTGTCACGCCGGGCGGTGTCGCGGCGTTCCTCCTGCTGCTCCTCGCCGCCCTGGTGCTGCTCTACGCGCTCGTGCTGTGCCTCATGTGCCTCGCGGTCCTGCTGGTCGGTGCCGACGAGCTCTCAACGGTCTCCTTCTCCGTCATCGAGCTGTCGCGCTTCCCGGTGCAGGCCTACCGCCAGCCGCTGCAGACCCTGCTCGTCGTCGTCCCGGTCGCGCTGCTCACCACGGTCCCCGCCCAGGCGCTGCTCGGCCGGCTCGACCCCGTCTGGCTCATCGCCTCCCCGCTGGCCGCCACCGGGGCCCTCGTCGCCGCCAGCGTCGGCTGGCACCGCGTGCTCCGCCGCTACACCGGCGCCAGCGCCTGAGGCGACTCAGCTCGGTGGACCGGTCCGCACGCGGACCTCGAGGCCTGGCTCCGCGTCGACGTCGACGACTCGGCCGGCTCCGTCGACCGTGAGGGCCAACGACCGACCTCCCACCCGGATGCCCTCCACGTGGAGGGCTCCGAACGGCCCCTCGGGCAGTGGTGCCACGTCCACGACGCCGCGAGGTGCGTCCGCCCGGAGGCCGAGGACGGTGGAGACGAGCAGGCCCGCCGAGGCCGCGGCCCACGCCTGGGGCCGGCAGCTCGCCGGGTAGGGAGCGGGGTTGCCGTGCACGGGTTCACCGGCGTAGAGCTCCGGCCACCGGTAGCCGCTCGCCGCGGCGACGTCGACGAGCGCCGCGGCCAGTCGGGACGCCTCCGCGGTGTGGCCCGTGCGGGCCAGCCCGAACGCGCAGATCGCCGTGTCGTGGGTCCAGATCGACCCCGTGTGGTACCCCAGCGGGTTGTATGCCGGGTTGCTGCTCGACAGCGTGCGCAGGCCGAGCGGGGACAGCATCTCGGGTGCGCCGAGGGCGGCCACGACCTCGGCGGTCTCCGAAGGGTCCAGCAGCCCGCTTCCGAGGACATGGCCCATGTTGCTGCCGATGCCGTCGACGAGTCCCCCTGTCCCGTCCACGGCCATGGCGAGGTAGCGGCCACCGTCCTCGCCCGTGACCCAGAACTGCTGTCGGACGCGCTGGGCGAGCCCGAGGGCCCAGTCCCGCCACGGCGTGCCGTCCTCCTCGAACACTCCCTCCAGCAGGTCTGCGGCTCCGAGGGCGGCCTCGACGGCGTAGGCCTGCGTCTCGACGAGCGCGATCGGTCCCGCGGCGATCGTGCCCCGTGCGGTGCGCATGGCGTCACCGGAGTCCTTCCACCCCTGGTTGCTCAGTCCGTTGCCGCTCGGGTCGTGGTAGCGCACCAGCCCGCCCCCTTCCGCTGCCGATCGACGCAACCACCCCATCGCCGCGTCCAGTGCCGGTCGCAGGGCGATGACGTCCGAGGGCGGCAGGCCCCATCGCCAGGCGTCATGGAGCAGGCAGATCCACAATGGGGTCGCGTCGACGGTGCCGTAGTAGGTCGGTGGCAGCTCGAAGACGCCCGGGTCGACGAACGTCGTGCGGCGGAGCTCGTGGAGGATCTTCCCCGGTTGCTCGGCCGCGCCGGGGTCGTCGCGCTGGCCCTGCCGGCGAGCCAGGGCACGCAGCGTGCCGCGCGCCAGGTCGGTGCCGAACGGCAGCGTCATCCGTGCCGCCCAGATCGAGTCGCGGCCGAACAGCGTGAGGTACCACGGTGAGCCCGCGGCCGCGAAGACGTCGCGGGGATCCTCGGGGTCGGCGAGCAGGAGGTGCTCGAGATCGGTGAGCGAGTGGCGGACGGTGGTCCCGAGCCGTGCGTCCCGTGAGGTGAGCCGCACCCGGGACCAGCCGACGCGGCCGGCACCGGGGGTCGGGTTGAAGGGGGTGTCGACCATCCTGGTGGCCCGAACCTCGAGCCGTAGGGTCGTCGAGCCTGCGTGGGGAAGTACGACCTCCCAGCCGGCGACGAGACCGGTTCCCTCGACGGAGAGCACGGCATCCGGCGCGAAGAGCTGGGTGGAGTGACGCTCGTCGACCCAGCCGCACTGGTGGTCGTCGACGCGGACGGGCAGCGCCGGCCGGTCGGCCGTGCCGACCTTGACCTCGTGGAGCTCCGCGCCGTCGCCCTGCGCGCTCATGGTGACCCGGCACCGCACCGTCGAACCGGCCCGAGACGTGATCGAGATGGTCTCCTCGAGGCCGACGTCGGTGAGGGAGCGGTGCCGTCGCACCTCCACGGTGGGGTCGGGCCCCGGGTCCCCGACGTTCCGTGCGATGAGGAGGCACTCGGTGGTCGAGCCCTCGCTCGCCGACACGACGCCCACGGGTCGCATCCCGTCCACCTCGAGGACGAGTCGGCTGACCACCCGCCGGTCGTCGACATAGAGCCCCGTCGCCGCGCCGTCGACAGCGTCGACGTCGATGTCGCCGGTCGGGTGGCTGAGAGCCGTGACGGGTCCATGGACGGCGGTCTCGAGGTGATGCAGCCATGGCTGCCTCGACCGCCCGCCGGCCGGGAGACCGTCCATCGCTGGCGGCAGGGCTTCCCCCGGCCCGCTCATGCCGAGGACCTCATCGGCGCGTGCATCCCGGCGACTTCTGGGTATTGACAACGTGTGTGATGTGGCCCACATTGGGCACTGTACCGATTTGATCGTTCAAATCAAGGTCCGCGGCGACTTGAACGATCAAAGGTTCCGACGGACCGGGAAGGGCGCCATGCCGAGGTCGAGCGATCGCGTGACGATCCACGACGTCGCGCAGCGCGCCGCTGTCTCCCGGCAGACGGTCAGCAACGTGCTGACGCATCCGACCCGGGTGCGACCGGAGACGCTCGAGCGGGTCCAGGCGGCCATCGCGGAGCTCGGCTACCAGCCGTCGTCCTCGGCTCAGTCGCTCCGCTCCCAGCGGGCCGGCGCGGTCGGCGTCGAGATCAACACGCTCGGCCCCCGCTCGCACAACGAGACGATGGCCCCCTTCCTCGGCTCGCTGGCGATGCGCGCCGCCGAGCACGGCTCGCACATGGTGCCCTTCGGCTCGCCGGGTGACCGCCCGATGGTGCAGGGCTACCAGGCGATGTGGGCGCGTCGGCTCGTCGACGCCTTCATCATCGCCGACACCCACCACGGTGACCCCAGGCCCGCCTGGCTCGAGGAGAACGGCATCCCCTTCGCCTCCTTCGGCCGCGTCTGGGACGATCCGACGTTCACCGGGTGGGTCGACGTGGACGGTGCCGCCGGGACCAGCGCCGCGGTGGCGCACTGCGCTGAGCTCGGGTACCGAACCGTCGGCTACCTGGGTTGGCCGTCCGGCTCCGTGGTCGGAGACGACCGTCGAGCGGGCTGGGTCGCGGGGTGCGCCGGGACCGGCGTCGCCCCCGGTCCGGAGGCGTCGTGCGACCAGGACCTCGACGACGCACGCGCCGCCGCCCGGCGACTGCTGGCGGACCTCGGGCCCTCTGACGCCGTCGTGTGCGCCTCGGACATCCTCGCGCTCGGGCTCCACCACGAGCTGCTGGCCGCCGGCCGCGAACCCGGGTCCGAGGTGGGCGTGGTGGGGTTCGACGGCTCCGACACCGCCCTCATGCACCACCTCACGACCGTGGTGCAGCCGTTGGACCAGATCGCCGACCGCATCCTCGACCTCCTCGACGACGCCCTCTCCGGGCGTGCCCGGCCCTCCGCCGGCGCCCTGCTCCACCCCGTCCTCCTCCGGGGGGACAGCACGTCCGCTCGATCCCGCTCGCGCTGACCGGCGCGCGCTCGCCCACCCGGTGCATGACCGACAAAGGAGTCCATCCCATGACACGCAACCGTCGCATCGCCACCCTCTCCCTCGTGCTGAGCGGCGCCCTGCTCGCCTCCGCCTGCGGTGGGGGAGGGGGGTTCGAGGAGGAGGGAGCCACGAGCGCTCCGGCATCCGCCAGCGGCCCGGTCGACCTCAAGATGCTCATCGCCTCCTCGGGTGACGCCGAGACCAACGCGGTGAAGGAGGCGACCGACGCGTGGGCCAAGAGCAGCGGCAACACCGTCACCGTCACCGTCGCGAGCGACATGCCGCAGCAGCTCGCGCAGGGCTTCGCCAGCGGCAACCCGGCCGACGTCGTCTACATGGACGCCGCCCTCTTCGGCAACTACGCCAAGCAGGGCAGCCTCTACGCCTACGCCGACCAGATCGAGGACAACGACGACTACTACGAGTCCCTCCGCCAGGCCTTCACGTACGACGGGAAGCAGTACTGCGTGCCGAAGGACTTCTCCACCCTCGCCCTCCAGATCAACACCGACTCGTGGACCAAGGCCGGACTGTCGGACGCGGACGTTCCCACGACCTGGGAGGAGCTCGAGGCGGTGTCCAAGAAGCTGACGACCGGTGACCAGGCCGGTCTGGGGATCGGCGTCGGCATCGACCGTCTCGGCGCTTTCGTCGTCCAGAACGGGGGCTGGTGGCTCAAGGACGACGCGTCCGCTGGTGCGGCGAACACCCCCGAGGTCACCGAGGCCCTCGAGTACGTCCAGCGGAACGTCAAGGCCGGCAACTTCCAGATGTCCAACCAGCTCGACTCCGGGTGGGGTGGTGAGGCCTTCGGCACGAAGAAGTCGGCGATGACGATCGAGGGCAACTGGATCAAGGGCGCCGTCACGAACGACTACCCGGACCTCAAGTACAAGACCGTCGAGCTGCCCGAGGGCCCCAAGGGCAAGGGCACCCTCCAGTTCACGCAGTGCTGGGGCATCTCGGCCGACTCCAAGGCGCAGGCCCAGGCCGTCGACCTCGTCAAGGCGCTCACCACGGTGGAGCAGCAGATGAAGTTCGCCGAGGCGTTCGGCGTCATGCCGAGCCGCCAGTCCGCGGCCGACGAGTACACCGCGAAGTTCCCCGAGGACGCGCCGTTCGTCGCCGGAGGCGAGTACGGCCACGGCCCGATCAACTCGCCGGGGATGGAGCAGGTCGTCGCCGACCTCAACAGCAAGCTCGAGGACCTCGGCGGCGCCAACATCCCGCAGGTCCTCGAGGGCTTCGACACCAACGCGAACGCGGCGCTCGGACAGTGAGCACGCTCACCACGACCGCGGGGCCCGGAACCGGCCGGGCCCCGCGGCGCCCTCGTCAGGGAGAGGGGCAGCGCCAGTCGGTCGCCGGATGGCTCTTCGTCACACCCGCACTCTTCGTCCTCGGACTGTTCCTCCTCATCCCGATCGTCATGGCCCTGTGGGTCTCGTTCACCGACTGGAACGGCCGCGGCAGCCCGTTCTCGTCCCGGGTGGAGCTCGTCGGCGCGGACAACTACGCGGCCCTGCTGACGGAGCCGGGGCTGTCCCGGCAGGACTTCATGATCTCGCTGCGCAACACCTTCTACTACGTCGTCGGAGTGGTTCCGCTGCAGACCGTGATCGCCCTGCTGCTGGCGGTCATCGTCAACCAGAAGTTCCTCAGGGGGCGCACCTTCTTCCGGACCGCGTTCTACTTCCCGTCCGTCGTCTCGTCGGTGGCGATCTCCCTCGTCTTCCTCTTCCTCTTCACGGGCACCGGCGCGGTCAACCAGTTCCTCGCCCTGTTCGGCATCGACGGCCCGGTCTGGTTCTCCGACCCGCGGGGTCTCATCCACCTCATCGGCGACTGGCTGGGGCTGTGGAGCGTGGGGAGACCGCCGTCCGCCCTGGCGGACACGCAGGTCCTGAGCCTGTCGCTGTGGGAGTGGTTCTCGGGTCCGTCGGTCGCCCTGACGGCGATCATGGCCCAGGTCATCTGGACCACCGCCGGTACGTTCATGCTCATGTTCCTCGCCGGCCTCCAGGACCTCCCCACCGAGGTCGAGGAGGCGGCCATGGTCGACGGCGCCAACCGCTGGCAGCGGTTCCGCAACGTCACCGTCCCGCACCTGCGACCCACGATCCTGCTCGTCGTCACGCTCGGCGTCATCGGCACCTGGCAGGTGTTCGACCAGATGTACGTCATGACCCAGGGCGGTCCGGCGAAGACCACGCTCACCCCAGCGTTCCTCTCGTACACCGCTGCCTTCCGGCAGCAGCAGTGGGGCCAGGGCGCGGCGATGGCGTTCCTGCTCTTCCTGCTCATCTTCCTCCTGACCTCGCTCCAGCGGTTCGTGCTGCGCGACAAGGACGAGGCGGCCACGCGCAGGGCTCGGCGTCGCCAGCAACGTGCCACCCGAAGGGGGGCACGCGCATGACGCAGACACCGACCGGCGACTCGATCGCCCCGGCCGCCCGGACTCGTGCCGCCGAGGACATCGCCGTCACCGAGGCGACGAAGCCGAAGGTCGTCGACGACGGCAACCTCGTCAACCGCAGCGGGCGTGGGAAGAAGATCCTCGTCTACACGCTGCTCGTGATCTTCGCCCTCATCTACATCTACCCGTTCATCGTGCAGGTCGTGACCTCGTTCAAGACCAACGGGGACGCTGTGGCGAACCCTCTCGCCCTGGTGCCCGACCCGATCACGACGGCCGCGTTCGAGCGGCTCGCACAGACCGAGTACCCCCGGTGGTTCACGAACTCGGTGGTCGTCACGCTGCTCGTCACCGCCGGCCGGGTCTTCCTCGTGTCCCTCGCGGGCTATGCGCTCGCGCGGCTGACGTTCCGAGGCCGCAACGCGGTCTTCACCGGGATCCTCGCGGTGCTGGCCGTGCCGGGCGTCGTGCTGCTCATCCCGAGGTTCCTCGTCCTCAACTACCTCGGTATGTACAACACCTACCCGGCCTTGTTCGTGCCGCTGCTCGTCGACGCGGCCGGGGTGTTCATCATGAAGCAGTTCTTCGAGTCGATCCCGGTGTCGGTGGAGGAGGCCGCCCGGATCGACGGCGCGGGAACGTTCCGGACCTTCTGGTCCGTGGTGCTCCCCATGGCCAGGCCGGCACTCATCACGATCACGATCCTGTCGTTCCAGGGCTCGTGGAACGAGCTGCCGCACTTCATCATCGCCGCGGACGACCCCGACCTCTTCACCCTGACCAGGGGTGTGGGCCAGCTGACGTCCGGTGGTCTGGGCTCCGGCAACCAGTTCCCCATCTCCATGGCGGCGGCGCTGCTCATGACCATCCCCACCGCGTTGGTCTTCGTCGTCTTCCAGCGCTACTTCACCCAGGGCGCCAACGCCGGCGCCGAGAAGGGGTGACGACGGCGCCCCCTGGGACGTGAGGGACCACGGGGCGTGCACAGGGCACCACCCGGCGAAGACTCCTTCGCCGGGTGGTGTCGCATTCGGGGGTGGCTGTTCGTGAACCGGGTGAGGGCACGGCATACGGTCGAGTCCGCACCACACGAACCGAGGAGAGACCCATGACCCAGTACCTGCTGTCCGTCTGGCACGCCGAGGGCGACGCGATGCCGCCGGAGGACGAGATCCAGGACATGTACACGTCCGTCGAGGAGTTCAACGAGGAGCTGCGGCAGAGCGGCTCGTGGGTGTTCGCCGGTGGTCTGCACCCGCCGACCACCGCGACCGTGGTCGACGGGACGGGCTCGGAGGTCGTCACGACCGACGGCCCGTTCAGCGAGTCGAAGGAACAGATCGGCGGCTTCTGGGTCGTCGAGGCCCCCGACCTGGACGCGGCCCTCGACATCGCCGCACGTGGGTCCCGCGCCTGCCACGGCCGGGTCGAGGTCCGCCCCTTCCAGGACGAGTGAACACTCCGGCCCATGGTGAGGTGGAGGCGGTCTACCGTGCCGCGTTCGGCACGGTGGTCGCCTCCCTCACCGCCCGGTTCCGCGACCTCGACCTGGCCGAGGAGATGGCCCAGGAGGCCTTCGTCGAGGCGGTCCGCCGCTGGCCCACCGAAGGGGTGCCGCCGAACCCGGCGGGCTGGCTCACCGTCACCGCCCGCAACCGTGCCCTGGACCGGCTGCGCCGCGAGTCCACCCGGCAGGCTCGGCACGAGGAGGCCATGATGCTCACCACCCCGGAGGACCCCCGGGCGCCCGTGACGTCGGTGACCGACGAGCGGCTCCGGCTCCTCTTCACGTGCTGCCACCCGGCGCTGGCTCCCGAGGCCCAGGTGGCTCTCACCCTCCGGCTGCTCGGCGGGCTCACGGTGCCGGAGGTGGCGGCCGCCTTCCTCGTGCCCGAGCGCACCATGGCGCAGCGGATCACCCGGGCCAAGCGCAAGATCGCGGCCGCCAACATCCCCTACCGGGTCCCCCGCGACGCCGAGCTCCCCGGTCGGCTCCGCGGCGTCCTCGCCGTTCTCTACCTCGTCTTCACCGAGGGGCACCTCCCCAGCTCGGGAGAGGCGGGACTGCGTGAGGACCTCTGCCTCGAGGCGATCCGGCTCGCCCGGGTGCTGCGCGAGCTCATGCCGGACGAGCCGGAGGTCGCGGGACTGCTCGCGCTCATGCTGCTCACCGACGCCCGTCGGGCTGCCCGGGTGGATGCCGATGGCACCGTCGTCACGCTGGACGCCCAGGACCGTTCGCTCTGGGACCGCGCGATGATCACCGAGGGGCACGAGCTCGTGAGGGCGTGCCTCCGCCGGAACCGTCCGGGGCACTACCAGCTGCTCGCGGCCGTGAACGCCGTCCACACCGACGCGCCGACGGCCGCCGACACGGACTGGGCTCAGGTGCTCGCGCTCTACGACCAGCTGTATGCCGTGACGCCCACCGCCGTCGTCGCGCTCAACCGGGCGGTGGCGCTCGCGGAGGTCGAGGGCCCGGCGGCGGCCCTTCCGGTCGTGGACCGCCTCTCGCTCGAGGGCTACCACCCGTTCCACGCCACCCGCGCCGACCTGCTCCGTCGGCTCGGTCGCGGGGAGGAGGCGGTCGCGGCCTACGACCGCGCGCTCGAGCTCGCGACGAACCCCGCGGAGCGGGCCTTCCTGCTTCGGCGCCGCGCCACCGTCGCCCACGAGGTCCGCTAGGGCGAGGAGCCCGACCGGGCGTCGGCGAGCACGAGTGAGGCGAAGCCCAGCACCCCGCGGTACCCCCCGAGCCAGCCGTCCCGGTGCTCGACCGCGGCGGCGAGCGCCTGCTCGCGGTCGCCGGGGTCCCGACCCGGTTCCAGCGCCCAGTCGGTGAGGGAGCCGGTCCACGACCACTCGTACTCGTCCCACTCCTCGAGGGTGCTCACGTGACCGTGGACCGGCTCGTAGCCGTGCTCACGGACCAGGCGGACGAGTCCTTCGAGGTCGGGGAACTCCTCTGCCGTGGCGTCGAGCGCGCGGAGCGCCGCGGCGGTCGGCGGCGTGTCCCAGACGCCGTCGCCGAGGAGGACCCGGCCATCCGGCGCGAGGTGACGGCGTACGGCATCCAGCGTGGGGCCCGGACCGCCGAAGACGTGCGCGACACCGACCGCGATCACGGCGTCGAACGCTCCGTTCTGCCACGTCGTGGCGTCGGCCGCGACCAGCGTGGCCCGCCCCCCGGTCGCGGCGGTGAGCTTCTCCGGCGCGTCCCGCGCGGCGTGGAGCTCGACGCCTGCCCCGGTCAGGTCGTGCCGCCTGTCCAGCAGGGACCGCAGCCAGGCGCCGTTGCCACAGCCCAGGTCGAGGGCCTGGCCGGTCTCGCGCGGCTCGAGCCGCTGGAGGAGGCGGCCGACCGAGGCGTCCGAGACGGGGGCCATGACCGGGTGGTGTCGGTGGGCGACGTGGCTGATCTCATGGCGTTGCACGGCGCCCACTGTCGGCCCGCGGGAGTTCCGGCGCAAGTGAGGGGACCGCTCGCGTTACCGTGGGCGCGTCGGCGGGTGCCCCGCTCGACGCCCTGACCCCGCGAACGAGGAGCGCACCCATGGCCGGCGGACTGGTCGCCCTGCTCGACGACGTCGTGGCCATGGCGAAGCTGGCGGCTGCGTCGGTGGACGACGTGACCGCCGCCGCCGGTCGAGCGAGCGCCAAGGCGGCCGGCGTGGTCGTCGACGACACCGCGGTGACCCCGCGCTACGTCCAGGGCTTCACCCCGGACCGTGAGCTGCCGATCATCCAGAAGATCGCCCTGGGGTCGCTGCGCAACAAGCTGCTCGTCATCCTCCCGGCGGCGCTGCTGCTCAGCCAGTTCCTGCCCTGGCTGCTGACGCCGATCCTCATGCTCGGCGGGACGTACCTCGCCTACGAGGGCGCCGAGAAGATCTGGGAGAAGGTCGCGGGCCACGAGGAGCACGAGGTGCCCGCGGCGGCGGTCGACGCCGACCACGAGAAGGTCATGGTCCGCGGCGCGATCCGCACCGACTTCATCCTCTCGGCCGAGATCATGGTCATCTCGCTCAACGAGGTCGCCGACGAGCCGTTCGTCTCCAGGGCGCTCATCCTCGTCCTCGTCGCGATCGGCATCACCGTCCTCGTCTACGGGGTCGTCGGCCTCATCGTCAAGATGGACGACATCGGCCTGCACCTCGCCGGACGTCAGTCGGGAGCGGCCCGCACAGTGGGGCGGGGCCTCGTCGCAGGGATGCCCAAGCTGCTCGCCGCGCTGTCGATGATCGGCATCGTCGCGATGCTGTGGGTGGGTGGCCACATCCTCCTCGTCGGCGTCGACGAGCTCGGGTGGCACGCGCTGTACGACGCCGTCCACCACGCGGAGGAGGCGGTCGGCGGAGGCGTCCTCGGCTGGCTCGTCAACACCCTGGCGTCGGCGGTCGTCGGCCTCGTCGTGGGCGCCGTCGTCGTCGCCGTCGTCACCGTGGTCAAGAGGCGCCGGGCGCCCACCGGGGAGCACAGCGAGCCCGCCACCCACTGAGAGGCCCGCCCACGGCAAGGCCGCCCACTGCGAGGCACGCCTTGAGATGAGGCAACACGCAGACGTCTCGTA
>CALCXF010000005.1 GCA_937907685.1 uncultured Nostocoides sp. | reverse complement strand
CGACGAGAAGTGCTGTTCGCAAAGCCCCGGTGGGGGTGGGGCGTTGCTACGGTCGGTCCCAGTCGCAGCCCCGAACCGGTGCGGCAGGTCGCACCCGCTGTGTCGTGGGTGTGGCCCATGGTCCAGCAGTGGCGCCATCGTCGTTTCCTTCGCAAAGGACGAGACCGTGCCCCAGACCACCGCCCCGACCCCGACCGCCACCAGCACCGCCGAGACGCCCACCCCGGTGGGGGGCGCGGCGCCGGTGGGGACCCGCCACCACGACATCGACACCGACGTCGAGGAGCTCGCCACCGCCGCCGCGGCGGCCACGACGGAGCAGGCCGCGGAGCTGCGTGAGCGGATGGTCCTGGCCGCCCTGCCCCTGGCCGACGCGATCGCGTTGCGGTACGCCGGGCGGGGCATCGAGACCGACGACCTGCTCCAGGTCGCCCGCACCGCCCTGGTCAAGGCCGTCCACCGGTACCGCCCCGGCACCGGCCCCGGGTTCGCCGCCTACGCCGCCCCGACCATCTCCGGGGAGGTCAAGCGCTGGTTCCGCGACCACGGCTGGTCGGTGCGCCCACCCCGGCGGATCCAGGAGCTGCGCGCCGCGCTGGTCACCGAGGAGGAACGCCTGCGCCACCACCTCGCCCGCGACCCCCACGACACCGAGATCGCCGCCGTCCTCACCGTCAGCACCGCCGACGTCGCCGAGGCCCGCTCCTGCTCCGCCGGGTACCACGCCACCTCCCTGGACGCCCCCACCCCCGCCGGCACCCCCCTGGCCGACCACCTCCTCACCACCGACTGCACCACCACCACCTACGACCTGCACGACGCCCTGCGCCAGGCCATCACCCACCTCACCGACCGCGAACGCCTCGTCCTCCGGCTCCGGTTCGTCGACGAGCTCACCCAGACCCAGATCGGCGACCACATCGGCGTCTCCCAGATGCAGGTCTCCCGCATCCTGCGCACCACCCTCACCCGCCTGCGCACCCACCTCCAGGACACCGACACCACCCCCCACACCCACACCCCCGCCGCCTGACGTTTGTCAGAGCTTCGACCGGGTAGGACCCGGACCCCTTGGTTGGATCAGCAGCCACCTCCAGCACGGCGTTTCGTCGAGACCGGTGGCTGGCCGACCGAGAGGACCTCGTGGACGATCACCGCTCTCTCCTGCCCGGACCGCGCCATCTCGCGCGGATCCCCTTCATCGGGGCGTTCGAGAGCACCTTCCTCCCGGGTCACGGCGTCGACGTGGCGGAGACGACCCAGCACACCAGCCACTGGCGGGCCGACCTCGACGCCGACCTCGACGCCGGCGTGCGACGGTTCCGCTACCCCTTGCGCTGGCACCGGATCGAGGCTGAGCGCGGGCGTTACGACTGGACCGACACCGACGCCGTCCTCGGGCACCTGCAGCACAGGGGTGCCGAGCCGATCGTCGACCTCGTGCACCACACGAGCTATCCACAGTGGCTCGTGGACGGGTTCCGTGACCCGGGTTTCGGACCGGCCTACCTGAGGTTCGTCGAGGCGGTGGCCTCGCGCTACCCGTGGCTGACGGCGTACACGGCGTTCAACGAGCCGTTCGCCACGCTCTTCCTCTCCGGCCACGAGGCGCTGTGGCCGCCCTACGACCGCGGGGCGGCCGGGTTCACCCGGCTGGCCACCAACGTCCTTCCCGCGGTCAGCGCGGCGGCGCAGTGCCTGCGCGCCCTGCTACCGGACGCCCGGCACCTGTGGGTCGACACCTGCGAGCACCACCGTGGCACGGCCGGCGGGCCGGCGGCCCACGCCGCGATGGCCAACGACCGTCGCTTCGTCCTCCTGGACCTCGCGCTCGGCCGGTCCCTCGACCTGGAGCGGCCGTTCCTCCGGTCCGTGGTCGAGGCCGGGGGCGAGTCCCTCCTCGACCTCCCACCCGTGCGGGTCGACCTCCTGGGTCTGGACTACTACAGCCACTCCGAGTGGTGGTACGACGACCGCGGGGCCCACTCGCCCTCCCCGCACCCCCTCGGCTTCGCTGCCGTCGCCGCGCAGTACGCCGAGCGGTACGAGGTGCCGATGATCCTCGCCGAGACGAACGTGCGCGGTCTGCCCTCGGATCGCGCGTCGTGGTTCCGGCACATGCTCGAGGAGTACCACCGCGCCGTCGCCGACGGCATCCGGCTCGAGGGATTCTGCTGGTTCCCCTCCGTCGACTCGTGCGACTGGGACTCGCTGCTCGCCCGCCCCGGAGGACGCACCGATCCGGTCGGGGTGACCAGCATCGCGGTCGGCGGCACCCGGACGCGTACCTGCTTCACCGACGTCTGGGAGGCCGCGGTGGGTGGCGCACCACCCGCCCGGCTCCCGGCATACCGCTTCCAGGAGCCCTGTGACGAGCAGCTCGCGGGCGTCGTCGCGCGGCTCGGCCACTGGGAGTGGGAGGACCCGCCTCCGGAGGAGACGTCACCGGCAATCCCCGTTCCCATTGACAGGAGGGCCGCCATGGCCGCCCAGCCGAAGGACCCGACCACCATGAACGACCTCGTCGTGCTGTCCCACCTCCGATGGGTGTGGGTCTGGCAGCGCCCGCAGCACCTCGTGTCCCGGTTCGCGGCGCATCGCACCCGGGCAGGAGCGCGCACCTGGTTCGTGGAGGAGCCGGCCTTCGGCGACGTCGCCGCGCCGGAGCTCGCAACCGAGCCGGCCGGCGGTGGGGTGACGCGGGTCTGGCTCGTGCTGCCGCGGGACCTCGACCGTGGGGGGCACCCCGGGTTCGACGTCGCAGGGTCGCAGGACTACGGACCCCTCCTGCGTGAGCTCCTCGCGCAGCACGGGGTCGCCGGGCCGGACGTCCTCCTCTACACGCCGATGGCTCTCGACGTCGCGGAGGAGCTCTCCCCCGCACGGCTCTTCTACGACGTCATGGACGACCTGGCCTCGTTCAAGTCGGCGCCCGAGGGACTCGTCCTGCGGCACCGCCGCGTGCTCTCCGAGGCCGCCGTCGTCTTCGCCGGCGGCCGGTCCCTCCACCGCTCGGTGGCACAGCACCGCACGGGTCCCTGCCTGCTCTTCCCGAGCGGCGTGGAGACCTCCCACTTCGCCGCCTCCCGGGCCCTGCGCTCCGAACACTCGCGGCCGGTCGCCGGCTACGTCGGTGTGATCGACGAGCGGGTGGACCTCGATCTCGTGGCCGAGCTCGCCGGGGCGCTGCCCGACTGGACCATCCGGATGGTCGGGCCGGTGGCGAAGATCGACGAGGAGGACCTCCCCCACGCCGTGAACATCGAGTACGCCGGGATGGCGGCGTACGAACGGCTGCCGGCGATCATGGCGGAGCTCGACGTGGCGCTGATGCCGTTCGCCCTCAACGAGGCGACCCGGAGCATCAGCCCGACGAAGACCTTGGAGTACCTGGCAGCGGGCCTCCCCGTCGTCTCGACCAGGGTGCCCGACGTCGTGGCGGACTACGAGGGCGTCGTCTCGCTCGTCGACGGCGCGGCGGCCTTCGCGGACGCGTGCCGGGCGGCGCTCCACGAGTGCACGGAGCAGCGGGACCGAGGCGCCCGGGTGCTCGCCCGACGGCACGAGTGGGACACCATCGCGCAGCAGATGACGGTGGCGATGGCGACGGCGGCCACTGCCTACGAGATCAGCGGGGCCCCGGCATGAGCGCGGTGACCCGGCTCGACGCCGCTCCACGCAGGGAGCCACTCGCCGCCGCGCTGGAGGAGGCGCACCACCTCGGCGTCGGTGCCGCGACCAACGGCCTGCGGGATGCCGCCCTGGGTCACCTCCGGCTCAGCGGTCCCGGGGTCCCGTCCCTGGCCGAGGCGGCCATCAGCTCGGCGACGCCCTTCCTCCGTCGCCCGTTGCTGGCGCGGATGTCCGCGGTGCTCCTGCTGCACCCCCCGGCGGGAGATGCCGGCGGATGCTGCCCGACCTGCCGCACGGCGGCGCCGTGCGCCACGTCCCGGACCGTCCAGTGGTGAGCCGCCACGACGCGCCGTCCCTCGTCGTCGTCGGTTCCGGCTTCTTCGGCCTCACGGTGGCCGAGACGGTGGCCCGCACGACCGGCCGCCGGGTGCTGGTGCTCGAGAGGCGCAGCCACCTCGGTGGGAACGCCTGGTCGGAGCCGGAGCCCACCACGGGGATCGAGGTGCACCGCTACGGTGCCCACCTGTTCCACACCTCGAACGAGCGGGTGTGGGAGTACGTCAACCGGTTCACGACCTTCACCGGCTACCAGCACCGGGTCTTCAGCGTCTTCAAGGACCGGGTCTACCCCATGCCGATCAACCTCGGCACGATCTGCGAGTACTTCGGCCGCCACCTGACCCCCGACCAGGCGAGGCGGCTCATCCGGGAGCAGGCGGCCGAGGGCTCGGACCGGGAGCCGGACAACCTCGAGGACAAGGCGGTGTCGCTCATCGGCCGCCCGCTCTACGAGGCCTTCGTGCGGGGCTACACCGCCAAGCAGTGGCAGCACGACCCCCGCGAGCTCAGCCCCGACATCATCACCCGGCTGCCGGTCCGCTACACCTTCGACAACCGGTACTTCCAGGACACCCACGAGGGACTGCCGACCGACGGGTATGCCGCCTGGCTGACCCGGATGGCCGAGTCACCCCTCATCGAGGTCCGGCTGGACACCGACTTCTTCGAGGTGCGGGGTGACCTCCCGGCCGACGTCCCGGTGGTCTACACCGGTCCGCTGGACCGCTACTTCGGCTACTCCGAGGGGCCGCTGTCGTGGCGCACCCTCGACTTCGAGCAGGAGGTGCTCGACGTCGGGGACTTCCAGGGCACACCGGTCATGAACTACGCCGACGAGGACGTGCCGTGGACCCGGATCCACGAGTTCCGCCACTTCCACCCCGAGCGGGACTACCCGAAGGACCGCACCGTGGTCGTCCGGGAGTACTCGCGGAGTGCCACGTCGACCGATGAGCCGTACTACCCGGTGAACGCGCCCGCGGACCGGGAGCGGCTTGCGCGGTATCGGGAGCTGGCCCGCCGCGAACCGGGGGTGTGGTTCGGAGGTCGGCTCGGCACGTACCAGTACCTCGACATGCACATGGCGATCGCCTCGGCGATGTCCCTCGTCGACAACCAGGTCCTGCCACGTCTGGCGACGACCGGCGTGCCGCCGAGCTCGTCGGTGCCCGCTGGCCGAGCGTGAGCCTGCTGCACGGCGGCAGGTTGCGAACCATCGCGAGGACCGAGCCTCGTGGGGCGATCGACCGGGCGCAGCACGATGTCGGCACGGGGCCGTGCGTGGACGCGGTACTCGGCTGAACCTCCTCGACAGGAGCGACGCCCCCGCCGGGCTGAACAACTCTTCGGACCGGGTCGACCCTGAGGGCTGTGGTTCTCCCCGCCTCCGGGTCATGCCTGATCCCGACGAGGTTTGGCCCGCGAGCGTGCGGGCAAGGACGGGTGACATGGAGAGGACGAGAAGAGGACAAGGAGAGCAGATGGGCCTGGAGCCGTTGCCCGAGACCCACGACGCCCTGCGAAGCATCGGAGCATGGTCTGAGCACGACCTCGTCGACGAACTGACGCGGGCCGCCCGCCTCGTCGAGAAGGTCGTCCCCACCTGCGTCGGCTTGAGCGTGTCGCTCGTGCACGAGGGGCTGACCTTCACGATGGTCTCGAGCTCGCCGCAGATCGCCACACTGGACGGTGTCCAGTACGCGGTCGGAGGCCCCTGCGTCGACGCGGTCGACGACGACGTCACGCTCGCCGGCGGTCAGCAGGAGGCCGGACTCCTCGGTGAGGAGCGCTGGGCGGCGTTCGCGCGCGTCAGTGCGGCACACGGCGTCCTCAGCACGTTGTCGATGCCCATCCACACCGACGGCAAGGTCACCGGTGGCGTCAACCTCTACTCCTCCGCGCCGGATGCGTTCGACGGCCACCACGAGGCCCTCGCCGCCATCATGGGAGCCTGGGCTCCCGGCGCCGTCCGGGACGCCGACCTCGAGTTCTCCACCCGCAACGCCGCGCGGCAGGCGCCACAGCACATCGAGGACCGGGCGGTGCTCGACCAGGCCGCCGGCGTGGTCATGGCCGAGCGCGGTGTCGACGAGGACACCGCCCGAGGTGTCCTGGCCCAGGCGGCGGGACGCGCAGGCATACCGGAGATCGAGGTGGCACGCGCCGTCATCCTCCCCCTCGAGAGCCGGGCCGACGCCTAGGGACGCCCCGGGCAGGTACCGTCCGGCCCATGCGTGTGTTCCTCCGTGTCCTGGCGGTGCTCCTCGTCCTGCTCGTGGGCGCGGGAGTCGGCGGCTACTTCTACGCCCGCCCCCTCCTCGAGACGGGCACGGGCTACGCCGCGAAGAACTCGTGCTCCGTGACCCTCGTCGCGGGCCGGGACGACCCGGACACCGACCTGCCGTCCAACCCCCTCGTCCCCCTGATCACGGGCTACGTCAACGAGGCCGGCCGGTCGAGCACGTCGCAGATCCTCTTCACGCTGTCGACGCAGAAGGCGTGGTACACATCCGGTTTCGGATGCACGGTCGCCAAGGAGAGGCCCTCGCTCGGTTCGGCGACGAAGATCACGGCCGACCTCAACCCGCTGTCCGAGGCGCCCGTGCCCGAGGTGGTTCCGGAGGTGGACGCCGCCGTCGCCCGGGCGTTCGGTGACGACCTCCCGTCATCGCGCGCCGAAGCCCTCGGCACACGCGGGATCGTCGTCCTGCGCGAGGGACAGCTCGTCGCGGAGCGCTACGCCGACGGCTTCACGGCCGAGACGCCGCAGCTCGGGTGGTCGATGGCCAAGAGCGTGACCAACCTGCTCGTCGGCCGGCTCGTCCTCCAGGACCGCGTCGCCGTGGAGGACACCGGGCTGAGGCCGGAGTGGACGGACGCGAAGCGCGCCATCAGCGTCGACCAGCTCATGCGGATGACGAGCGGGCTCACCTGGGACGAGACCTACGCCCTCGGCACTCCCATCACGCGGATGCTCTACGCCGAGGAGGACATGGCCGGGTATGCCGCCGGCCTGTCCGTCGCCCATCCGCCGGGCGCCTACCAGCAGTACTCCGGCGGCTCGACGAACATCCTCTGCAGCGTCCTCACCGACCTCGCCGACGCCCCCGACGCCGACCTGCCACGCCAGCAGCTGCTGGCCCCCCTCGGGCTGGCGTCGGCGACCTGGGAGGCCGACCCCACCGGCACGCCGGTGTGCAGCTCCTACCTCTGGGCCACCCCACGGGAGTGGGCGGCGATCGGCCAGTTCGCACTCCAGGACGGGGTGTGGGCCGGTGACCGCCTCCTGCCCGAGGGGTGGATGCTGCGGTCGACGACGCCCACGAAGGTCGCCCGGTCGGAGGAGCGCGGGTACGCAGCCGGGTGGTGGGTCAACCGGCAGGCCGACGGCTCGCTCGTCGACCCGGCGCTGCCGGAGGACACCTACTGGGCGTCCGGCCACGACGGCCAACGTCTGTACGTGGTGCCGTCGGCCCGGCTGGTCGTCGCCAGGCTCGGCTTCAGCCCGGAGGTCGAGGCGGAGGACCTGCGAACCGTCGAGCTCGTCGCGGACCTCGTCCGCCAGGGCGCCGGCGGCTGACCCGTTCGGGTCCGGCGTCGCTCACAGCGTGGCAGTGACGGTCGCCCGCGTTGCGTCCGAGACGTCCCCGAAGAACGGCACACAGGACACGTCGACCGTCGCCCCCGATGAGCCGGCCGTGGCGGTGCACACCGTCTCCACGTCGCCACCGTCACCGGGCACCGACATCGTGAACAGCACGGGGAAGCCGTCGCCGTCCTCGAGGGTGGCGCGCATGCCCCTGACCTGGACGATCGGAACTCCCCCTCCCTGTGCCTCCAGCCTCCAGCCGTCCTGGACGACCGCGCGCGGCAGCTCGAAGCCGTTCCCGACCGCGATCTCGATCCGGTTGCCCAGCCCTTCCGTCGGCACTCCGCTCGGCAGGTCGGTGGGCAGCTCGGTGGGAAGGCCGCTCGGGAGCTCGGTGGGGAAGGTGGACGGGAGGTTGTCGACGACCTCCTCCGCGGCCCGGGAGATGAAGAAGATGCCGGCCACGACGGCGATGCCGAGGAGGAGGACGACGCCGAGGGCGGCGACGAGGCAGCCCTTGGCGAGTCCGCTGGTGCCCGACCGTGGCGGCGCCTGCCACTGCCCCCCAGGGGTGCCGTACCCGGAGCCGGGCGGTCCGGCCGGCGGGAGGCCCCCGGCACCGGACGGGTAGGAGTACTGCGGCGGGGCCGGGTGAGCCGAGGGCTCCGGGCTCGCGTATGCCGTGGGCTCGGCGCTGCCGTACGCCCCGGGCACTGCCGTGGAGCCGGGCGACGAGGGTGGGATGGGCTGGGCCTGCGGCATCGCCTGGGTGCCCGACACGTCGAGTACCTGGGTCTCGTCCACCGTCGGGGTCCACGACGACGGGGGCGGCGGCGCTGTCGGGTCCATGGGCTCGGTCGGCGCGGGCACCCGGAACTGCTCGGTCCACTGGGCCCCGTCCCAGTAGCGCTCCCGCCCGTCCGGTTGCAGGTGCCATCCCGCAGGTGCCGACATGCGTCCTCCTCGATCGTCCTGCGCGGCAGCGTAGTCCTCGGTCAGCTGGGGGCCAGTGCTGCCGAGATCGCGGCCTCGCGGGCAGGGGTCCAGCCAGGTGCCCGCGTCACCGCGGCCCAGGCCCGGAGGTTCGCGGTAGAGGAGTACATGTGGCCGTAGCCGTCCGGCATCACACCGGCGCTCGGCAGGTCCACGAGCACCTGCCACATCGTCAGCACCGGGAACCACCCCATCGCCGGCGAGACGTCAGCGCCACGTTGGCCGTCGGCGAGCCACTCCGGCTCGTCGAAGGCGAGGTTCGTCGAGAAGAAGACCACCGGGTCGGAGGCGTGCTGGAGGTACGCGAGCCGGGTCGGCCCCCACGTCGCGCCTCCCCGCTCGAGTCCGCCCCGCTCGTCGGTGAACCGCACCGTCCGACCGTCCTCGTACACCGGCAGGGATGCCGGGCTGCCGCCGTCCCGGCCAGCCTCCAGACGGCTGTGCATCGCGCTCAGGAAGGGCGGGCCGACCATGAGCGCCCCATCGACCGGTTCGTTGACGATGCTCACGGAGGAGAGGACGCTCTCGACGCCCATGGACCCCAGGGACAGGCCGTAGAGGTAGAGGGCCGGCCGGTCGTCCTCGGGAAGCTCGGCCCATCGCGCACGGACCGTCTCGAAGACCGCCCGCGACGTCTCGACGACCGCCTCCTGGTCGGCGAGGAGCGAGATCCAGCTCGGCAGGTGCGAGTACTGGACTCCGGCGATCGCGGTGTCGCCGTTCCACAGGTACTCCAGCGGATCGGTGCCACGCGGGTCGAGGAAGCCCATCCCGGTCGTCGTGGCGACGACGAGGACCTCGCGGTCGAAGGCGCCCGTGCGCTCCAGCTCGGCCAACACGAGCTCTGCCCGGCCCTGCGCGGTGGCGGCGCTCTTGAGGCCGGCGTACACGCGGATCGGCATCCGGGCTCCCGGGCCGTTGACCGCCTGCAGGTCCGCGATGGTCGGGCCCCCATGGACGAAGCGACGGCCGTAGCTCCCGAGATCCTCCCACCGGGAGAGCGAGCCGGCCGTGCCGGAACGCTCCGGCGCCGTCGGCCGGTCAGTGCTCTCGCTGCCGGTTCGGTCCTGGGCGGCGAAGATGGCATTGGCGCCCGCGAAGAAGCCCTGCACGATGACGCCGGTCCACAGCCCCCAGCACAGGACGCCAAGCACCCCGACGCCGAGCACCACCGCCAGTCGAGGCGGCAGGTGTCGTGCGAGCCACGAGACGGCGGTCCGGGTGCCGAGCCGTAGCAGGCGTGCCAGCAGCACGCCGGTCGCGGCGATGAGAACGGTCACGAGCACGATGACCGGCCAGATCATCGGCGACGTCGGCGGCATCCCGAACATGTCCCGGATCTCGTTCTGCCAGCCCACCAGGCGCCACCCCGACAGGACGGCGGCGACCAGGCCGAGGCCAACGAGCCCCGTCAGGAGAACGCTGCGCGGGCGGCCACGCACACCCGGGATGCCGAGGTAGGTCCAGAGTCCGTGCGCGCCGGCGCCGATGCCGTACCCCACCGCCACGGTCACCCCGGAGACGATTCCCTGGAGCCAGGCCGTGCGAGGGAGCAGGGACGGCAGAAGTGATGCCGCGAAGGCCCAGGTGGCGAACGTCGTGCCGACACCGGAGACCACGCGGTCGAGAACGGTCTCGGGCCGGCCGATCGACGGCACCCACGGGCTCTCGCGCACGCGCAGGGCGGCCGACTCGACGAAGGCAACGGTCACGGACGGTCCTCGGTGCGGGGCGACAGGGGCAGGCGCCGCCACGGCCCCGGAGCGTGCGGGGCCTACGACGCCGACACCTCCAGCGTAGAGCCGGTGCTCGGACGCCGTCTGCCGCATGGCGAGATGCCGCCCCGTGCTCCGGTGCGTCGTGCCGGCGGGCGGGACGGCGCGCGGGACTGATCGGAGGTCCAGGTCCTGGGTGAGAGGCTGCTCCCAGGAGGTGGTTCCCCGTGACCGACGTGGTCGTGACCCGCAACGAGGACGAGCACCGCTGGGAGGCCAGGGTCGACGGTGCCCTGGCCGGCTTCGCGGAGTACCGGCAGACCGACGAGCTCGTGATCTTCACCCACACGGAGGTGAACGCGTCGTTCGAGGGCCAGGGGGTCGGCACCGCCCTCGCCAGGCACGCGCTCGACGAGGTGTTCGACGAGGGCACCCGCAAGGTGATGCCCCTCTGCCCCTTCATCAAGGGCTGGATCCGCCGACACCCGGAGTACGTCCCGCTCGTCCACGGCGCGCCCCCGGCTCCACCCGCCGACTGACAGGCCGCGCCCACGTCCAGGTGGCGAGGCATTCGCGACAAGGTGGCGATCCGGGCGGCGCTCGATCGTCATCCGGGTGAGGCCCGCCGATCCGGCGGTGCCCGGAACACCACCAGTGGACGAAGGAGAGTCAGATGCGCTACATGCTGCTCATGAACTACGGGGAACCTGCGCCCGGCGAGATCGCGGAGGAGCTCGTGCGCGAGACACAGGAGGCCTTCGGCGCCTACGGCCGGGCCCTCGAAGAGGCCGGTGTCCTCGTCGCCGCCGAGGTTCTCACCTCGACGGAGTCAGCGACGACGCTGACCCTGCGGCACGGATCCCTCGAGGTCCAGGACGGTCCGTTCGCCGAGACCAAGGAGGCGCTGGCCGGTGTCTTCGTCGTCGACGTGCCCGACCTCGACGCCGCCCTGGGCTGGGCCGAGAAGTGCCCGGGTGCGCAGTTCGGCGTCATGGAGGTACGGGCGAGCCAGACCTCCTTCGTCGACGGGGCCTGGACGGCCAGCTGCGACCTGTGACCGAGCCCGGGGACGCCGTGCAGCTCGGCCGCGCCGCGTCGGCGCGGGCCGAGCTCGCGGCGCGCACGAGCTACGGGCGCCTCCTGGCCCTCCTGGCCTCGGGGACCCATGACATCCACGCGGCCGAGGACGCCCTCTCCGACGCCTTCGAACGGGCCCTGCGGACCTGGCCTGTGCAGGGCATCCCGGACCGCCCCGACGCCTGGCTGCTCACCGTCGCCCGCAACCGCCAGCGCGATGCCTGGCGGTCGGCCGAGGTGAGCCTCACGACCCCGCTCGACCCGGTGCGGCACGGCGGTGCCCACCTGGACGAGGTGGACCCGGATGTCGTGCCCGACCGACGGCTCGAGCTCATGCTCGTGTGCGCGCACCCGGCGATCAGGCTCGCTGACCGCACTCCCCTCATGCTCAACACCGTCCTGGGCTTCACGGCCGAGCAGGTGGCTCGCAGCTACGCGGTGCCGGCTCGGACCATGGCCACCCGCCTCGTGCGGGCCAAGCGCCGGATCCGCGACAACCACATCCCGTTCCGCCTTCCCGACCGATCCTCCGTGCCGGAGCGGATGGAGGCGGTGCTCGCGGCGGTCTACGCGGCATACGTCATCGACTGGTCGACCGGCCCCGGTGACCGGAACGTCCCCCCGGAGGCGCTGCACCTCGCCGAGGTGCTGGCCGAGCTGCTGCCCGCGGACCCCGAGGTCCGGGGGCTTGCCGCGCTCGTCGAGCTCTCGGCGGCGCGGCGTCCCGCACGGATCTCGGCCGACGGGACGTTCGTGCCGCTGGCCTCCCAGGACGTCGCCGCGTGGGACGCCACCCTCATCGCCAGAGCGCACGATCACCTCCGGGCGGCCCATCCCGCCCGGGTCGTCGGGCGTTACCAGCTCGAGGCAGCCATCCAGGCCGTGCACTGTGCACGGCGGGAGACCGGGCGCACCGACTGGGCCACCCTGCTCGACCTCCACCGCTCACTGGCCGTCGTCGCCCCCAGCCTCGGCAGTGCGACGGCCCTGGCCGCCGTCACCGCGGAGGTGGAGGGACCGGGGGCCGGGCTGGCGCTCCTCGATACGGATGCCGCCCGCACGACGCGCTTCCAGCCGGCGTGGGCGACCCGCGCCGAGCTGCTGTCACGCCTGGGGCGGACGGCCGAGGCCGCCACGGCGTACGACCGTGCGGTGGCGCTGACCCACGAGCCGGCCGAACGTCGTTACCTCGAAGCGCGCCGGTCCGAGCTGCAGACCTGACCGCTCGCCGCCACCGGTCACCAGCCACCGGCACCGCATGCGGGTGGGAAGGTGGTCTGATGACCGATGGCATCCGGCTGCTGCTCATCTCCGACACCCACGTGCCAGCACGGGCCAAGGACCTGCCCGCTCGGGTCTGGTCCGAGGTCGAGGCGGCCGACGTCGTGGTCCACGCCGGCGACTGGGTCGACGTCGTGCTCCTCGATCGGCTCGAGCAGCGCAGCCGCCGGCTCCTCGCGTGCTGGGGGAACAACGACGGTCCGGCACTGCGCGCGCGGCTGCCGGAGGTGGCGACCGCGACACTCGAGGGAGTCCGCATGGCCGTCGTGCACGAGACGGGAGCCCGGCACCGCCGTGAGGAGCGCATGCGCGCCGTTCACCCGGACACCGACCTGCTCGTCTTCGGGCACAGCCACATCCCGTGGGACACGGAGTGGGAGGGCCTCCGACTGCTCAACCCCGGCTCGCCCACCGACCGTCGGCGCGAGCCGTTCTGCACCTACCTGACCGCGCGGCTGCACCGTGGGGCGGTGACCGACGTCGTCCTCCACCGGCTGCCGTGAGCGTCGCCCGGCTGGGTGGTCACCGGGCCTGACGCAGGTCGGCGAACAGCTCGGTGTAGTGCCCCGACATCCGCCGCAGGTAGAGGTCGAAGTCGACGGCGGCGACGTCGCGCCCCGTCTCCACGGCGACGAGGCGGTCCAGGTAGTACTCCCACCCCGGCCCCACGCTCGTGGCAAGGTCCGCGTCGGGCATCGACTGCCGGAAGGTGAGGGTGGTTGCGCCGGCCGATTCGACGAGGTCCACCTCGACGTGCCACGCGGCGTCCGAGCCCGGCGGTGTCGACGTGACGACGAGGCGCCGGGGTGGGTCGCACTCGTCGATGGTGAACACCTCGGCTTGCGCGTCCTCACCCTCGGCCGTCATCCGCACGAGCACCGAGCCGGATGCCGGGTCGCCGGTCCACGTGCCGATCCACCGCTCCAGGCGGTCGGGTTCGGTGATGGCGGCCCAGACGTCGACGGCAGGTGCACGGAAGCTGCGCTCGAGGACGAGCAGGCTCTGGTCCCCGCGGTCCTCGCGCCGCCCGCTCGCGACGACGGGGTCGTGGTCCTCTGTCATGCGGTGTCCTCCGTGCTCGTGGTTGCGGTCGAGGCGGCCGGCCTGCCGTCGCCCCGGCCGGCCCGACGGTCCCGTCCGGCCCGGCGCACCTCCAGCTCGAGCGCGTCGAGCGCGGGCGGTGGGATGGGGGCGATGAGCTCGCTCACCAGCTGTCGAACCGGCTCCAGCGCCGTGCGATCGAGCCGGTAGTGCCGCTCACGGCCCCGTTCCTCGACAGAGACCAACCCGGCGTGTGCGAGCACGCGCAGGTGCTTGCTCACGGCCGGTCGGCTGATCGCGCGACCCTCGGCGAGGTCGACCACGCGCCGCGGCCCGGAGTGCATCGACCGGAGGAGGTCGCGGCGGACCGGATCGGCGAGGGCGGCGAACGCGTCCATGCGCGAAAGGTAACCATCAGGTTACCTATGATGTCAACCGAGTTCGGCGTTCTCCCTGAGGTACCGCCCGAAATGGGGCACGGTGAAGGCGATCCGGCCACGCTCCCCCGAGTAGATGAGGCCCTTCTTGAGCAGGGCGTCGCGCGCCGGGGACAGGGACTGCGGCTTGCGGCCCAGGTGCGCGGCCACGTCGGCGGTCGGCACGGCATCCGTGCCGTCGTGAAGGGCGGCGGCGACGTCCGCCATCGCGCGGAGGTACTCCCGCTCCCCCGGCGTCGCGCGCTCGAAGCGCGAACCGAAGAACCCCACCGCCAGCTCCGACTCCGCCTCGGGCGCGGCGACGGCGACGTCGGGCGCGGTCATGGGGGAAGCCGGCGCGATATCCCACACCGCCTTGCCGTAGGCCTGGATGAAGTACGGGTACCCACCTGTGGCCGCGTACAGGGCCTCGAGTGCCGCGGGGGCGAACGCCGCACCTTCCTCCTCGGCCGGGAGGACGAGCGCGGCGTCCGCCGCCGCCCGATCGAGTCTGTCGATCCGGGAGTACCGGAAGAGCCTCTCCGAGTAGGACTTCGACGCCGACAGGACCGCAGGGAGGTGCGGCAGACCGGCGCCCACGACGATGACCGGAAGTCGAGCCTGGGAGATCTCGTGGCAGGCGGCGCACAGCGCGGAGACGTCGTCCGGCTCGAGGTCCTGCATCTCGTCGACGAACACGGCGATGCCGCGGCCGGTGTCAGCCGCCATCCCGCCGAGGTCCGACAGCAGCTCGACGAGGTCGATCTCGATGTCACCGGAGTCCGCTCGGCCGACGGCGGCCGGCACGCCGATGCCGGGGTTCCAGCGATCGCGCAACCGCCCCGTGCCCCCCTTCGCGCCGGAGGCCGGCTCGCGCTGAGCGAAGGCGCGAACCACCCCGAGGGACTGGTCGCCGGTCCCACCGGTCGCCCCCAGCTCGCGGACCGCCTGGTGCACGGCAGAGGCGAGCGGACGACGCAGGGACTGTTCCGGCCGCGCCTCGAGCTTCCCGGTCCCCCAGCCGGCCCGCACGGCCGCGGACCGCAGCGCGTTGAGGAGCACGGTCTTGCCGACGCCACGCAGGCCGGTGAGGACGATCGAGCGTTCCGGTCGTCCGCGGGCCACCCGTTCGAGGACGACGTCGAAGGCGTCGAGCTGCTCGTCGCGACCGGCGAGCTCGGGTGGACGCTGGCCGGCGCCGGGAGCGTAGGGGTTCCGGATGGGATCCACGATCGGAGGGTATAGCGCTTTCTACCGTGAACGGCATACATGCGCAGAGAACGGTATGCCGTGTCGCCACAGCGCCTGGCGTCTAGCGTGGGCGCGTGCTCGAGGCCGCGTGGTGGGGGTTCTTCGGTGGGGCGTCGTTGCTGCTCGGCGCCCTCCTCGGACTCGTCCTCCGGGTGGGCCTGCGCACCATCGGGCTCGTCATGGCGTTCGGGGCCGGGGTCCTCATCAGCGCAGCCGCCTTCGAGCTCACGGAGGAGGCCTACCGGTCGGCCGGCGTGGTGGCGGCAGCGCTCGGCCTGTTCGCAGGCTCCGCGACCTTCTTCACCGGCGACTGGCTCATCGACCGTGCTGGTGGCCACCGTCGCAAGAGCCCCGTGCACGGCGGTGTGCGGCACCCGGCATCCGCGGCCGGCGCCACGGGGGCCTCTGCCCTCGTCCTGGGCGCACTGCTCGACGGCATCCCCGAGTCGGCGGCGATCGGCATCACCCTCCTGGCTGGGGAGGGCGTCGGGGTCGCCATGGTCGCCGCGGTCTTCCTGTCCAACATCCCCGAGTCCATGTCGGCCACGACGGGCCTCAAGGCCTCCGGCCGGTCGACCGCCTGGATCCTTCGGCTGTGGTCACTGGTGGTGGCGGCCTCGACCATCGCGTCGATGCTCGGCTACGGGCTGCTGGGGGGCGCGTCGGCGGAGACGGTGGCCTTCATCCAGACGTTCGCGGCCGGGGCGATCCTCACGATGGTGGCCGACACGATGATGCCCGAGGCCGTGGAGCACGCCGGGCGCCTCGTCGGGCTCTTCACCGTGCTGGGGTTCGCCACGGCCTTCTTCCTCAGCGCGGCCTGACGTTCACCGCACGGCCGGCGACGCGCCTCACGGCACGTGGGGGTCGGCGCCTCCCGCGGCCTCCATCGGCTTGCCGGCCGCCAGCCAGGCGCGCATCCCGCCGTCCATGTTCGCCACCTCGTAGCCCTGCTGGGCCAACCACGGCATGACCCGCTGCACGCGGCCGCCCGAGCGGCAGGTGATGACGAGCGGCTCGTCCCGGTCGAGGAAGGGGGCCAGCTCGTCGACCCGGGCGGGGAGCTCGGACATCGGGATGTGGACCGCGGTCGGCGCGTGTCCACGGTCCCACTCCTCCTGTTCGCGGATGTCGAGCACGAGCGCGTCGTCGGGCAGCTCGGTGACGGGGACGTCGGGGAACTCATTCATCGACACAGCATCTCAAAGCGGCTCGCCGAGACCACGGATGGGCACCGCCGCCGGTCGGTGCCTCACTTGAGGAACTTGCTCGTCCGGCGGTCCGCGAGGGGCTTTCCGCCGGTCTGGCACGTGGCGCAGTACTGGAGGGAGGAGTCCGCGAAGGACACCTCCCGGACGACGTCGCCGCACTCCGGGCACGTCTCGCCGGTTCGGCCGTGCACCCGCATCCCGGCGCGCTTGGCGTCCTTGAGCTCCTTGGCCGGCTTCCCCGATGCGGCGGCGACCGCACCGGCGAGCGTGCCGCGCAGGGCGGTGTAGAGCCGTTCGACGTCCTCGTCCTTGAGCGTCGCGGCCAGCGCGAAGGGCGACAGCTTCGCGACGTGGAGCACCTCGTCGGAGTACGCGTTCCCGACGCCCGCGATGATCGACTGGTCGCGCAGGAGCCCCTTCACCTGCATCCGGTGACCCGAGACGATCGTCGCGAAGCGCTCGAGCGTGAAGTCGTCCGCCATCGGGTCCGGGCCCAGTGAGGCCACCCCGGGCACCGTGAGGGGGTCGTGGACGACGTATGCGGCCAGCCGCTTCTTCGTACCTGCCTCGGTGAGGTCGAAGCCCGATGAGTCGTCGAAGCGCATGCGCAGCGCGATGGGCGACTTGCCCGGCCGCAGCACCGTCGCCGGCATGGCGTCGGACCACCGGAGCCAACCCGCGCGGGCGAGATGGAAGACGAGATGCGTTCCACCGCAATCGAGGTCGATGAACTTCCCGTGCCGGGCGACGTCGTCCACCGGCGCGCCGACGAGCACCTGCGGGGGTGGGGTGAACGTCTTGAGAACCGAGATCGACCCGAGCTCCACGCCGGTCACGACGAGCCCCTCGGTGCGCCCGCGAAGGAACTCGACGAGAGCCTGCACCTCCGGCAGCTCAGGCATGGGCCGACGCTACCGCTCGTCGCGCTCGGCGAGGAGCTCTGACGGCGGCAGGTCGAGGGGGTGCACGGTCGCCGACGCACCACCGACGAGGGGGCTCCCGTCGGTGTCGGCGGACCAGATCGGGCGGACCTGGCGGGCGAGGGCGTAACCGTCGGGCGCGCGCACGACGGGCACCTCGAGCTCCTCCGTGGGGGCGGGCGCGATGTCGTCGTTCGCCAGGGGCACGCCGTTCGTCAGCACCTGCTCCCCGACCGACAGCTCACGGATGGCGATGCCCAGGACCCGGTCCGGCCGCCGGGACGCGAAGTCGGTGTAGAGCCTGGGGTCGTGCTGGCCGTCGTCCCCGATGAGCAGCCACCTGATGTGGGGAAGCTCGCGCGCGAGCCGATGCAGGGAGGCCCGCTTGTGCTCCTGACCCGACCTGAACCAACCGGTGTTCGTCGGTCCCCAGTCGGTGAGCAGCAGCGGTCCTGGGGGGTACCCGCTGCGCTGCAGGAAGCGGGTGAGCTGCGGTGCGGTGTTCCACGCACCGGTCGAGAGGTAGACGACGGGGGCGTCGGGCTGCGTTGCGAGGAGCTCGCGGTACATCGGCGCCATTCCGGGGACGGGGCGGCGGGCGCCCTCAGCGCGCATGAAGGTGTTCCACGCGGCGATCAGAGGGCGCGGCAGCGACGTCGAGAGGACCGTGTCGTCGATGTCCGAGACGATCCCATGGGTCTGGTGGGCCCCGACGACGAGCACCGGGACCTCGATCGGCTCCGCTCGCGGGGAGCTGAGGTAGACGTGGTGCCACCCGGGGTCCAGGCCGTGGCCCCGGACGGTGACGTCGACGAGCCCGCTCCGGTCGCTCTGTGTGGTGATGAGCCGGTCCTCGACCCGGACGAGCACGGGCTCGTCCATGGCCGGCACGGTGATGAAGGCCCGCCAGCCGCGCGTCTCGAGCTCCACGGCGCGCAGCCGGGCCGCGAAGGTCTGCTCCTCCGGCTCCTCGGGAGGCCGGTCCCTGCTGATGAGGATGCGCGCCAGGACGCGGAGCTGCGTCTCGCTGCCGTACCCGGTGGAGGGAACGATTCGAGTTCCCCACCCGCGCGTCCGCAGCACGTCGGCGACGCGGCCGTTCCAGGCGTCCTCCACGAGCGCTGCGGCATGGGGTCGCGCCATGCCCCGATGCTAGAGCAGCGACCTCAGGCCGGGACGGAGGCGTCGCCGTCGCCGTTCCCGTCGGGGATCCCGTCCCGCTTGCGGTGCGTGCTGACAGCATGGCCGGATGCCGCGCCGTTACCGCAAGCAGTCCGCGGCGGCTCCGCCTGGCTACTTCATGTGGGAGGCCAGTGGCCTCCGGTGGCTCCGCGATGCCGGCGGTGCGGCCGTCGTCGAGGTCCTCGCCATCGCACCCGGCCACCTCGACCTCGAACACCTGACGGTGGCCGTGCCGAGCCACGAGCGCGCCGAGCTGCTGGGGCGCGGGCTGGCCGTCACTCACGGCGCTGGGGCGCCGGCGTTCGGCAGTGGACCTCCGGGCTGGCGCGGGAACGGCTGGCTCGGCCCTCTCGACGAGCCCCTGCCCCTTCCGCTCGGGGAGTGGCCGACATGGGGCGCGTTCCTCGCGACGGCCCGCATCGCGCCGCTCGTGCGCCGAGGCCGTGACCGTGCGGTGCTCAGCAGGGCCGACACCGCCGTGTTCGACCGGTTCACCGCCACCGTCGCCGACGGACGGTACGACACCGGGGAGGCCCCGGCCCGCCTCCATGGCGACCTGTGGTCGGGCAACGTCCTCTGGACCCCGGATGGCGCGGTGCTCATCGACCCGGCCGCCCACGGCGGCCATCGGGAGGCGGACCTCGCCATGCTCGCGCTCTTCGGCTGCCCGCATCTCGACCGGCTCCTCGCGGCCTACGACGAGGCGGCGCCGCTGGCGGACGGATGGCGTGACCGGGTCCTCCTGCACCAGGTCCACCCCCTGCTCCTGCACGCCGTGCTCTTCGGTGGGTCCTACGTCGGGCAGTGCGTCGCGGCGGCGGCCGCCTTCCGCTGACCCCTGGGGGGGAACGCCCCGCGCGGCGCCCGAACGTTCGCCGCCGTTCAGGGGCAGGTGCACGGCACCGAGCCGCACATCGGGCACCCGGCGGCATACCGCTCCACCGCGTGGGTGAGGTCGACGCCCACCTGGTTCGCCAACGAGGCCACCCACGCGAGGACGTCGGCGAACTCGTGCTCGCGCTGCGCCTGGTCCCCCTTGCGCACCGCCTGCGCCAGCTCACCCACCTCCTCGGCCAGCCAGGCCACCGTGCTGGGAACTCCGCGCTCGCGGTCCCGGGCGCCATAGGTGCGCTCGATGACGTCCTGGAGCGCGGCGAGGTCCATGCCGGGCAACCTACCCCGGGCTCAGTTGAGCGAGGCGCCGCTGGGGTGTGCAGGGGTGGGCAGCGCCCCGAAGCGGCCGACGATCGCCGCCTCCCGGCGCAGCAGGGCGAGCACCGTGCGCAGCCGGGTCGCGGCATCCGCGCCGTCGAGGACCCGTTGCCGGTCGCTCGGGTCGAGCATCATCCGCTCCGCCACCCGGTACGCGACCTCACCGATCGGTCCCTCGACGGGCTCGGGTTCCGCGCCGACCCGCTCGAGGTATCCCGCGTGCTCCCGCAGGGTGCGTGCGGCCAGGTCGGCGACTTCCGGATCATCGCTGGCCGGAGGTTCGGCAAGCCAGGACACCTGTCCGGTGGTGTAGGGGGTGCCCGCACGGTGGTCGACCGCGTCGAGCCGGAACCGGCGCACGCCGGTGGCGACGAGATGGACCATGGTGCCGACGGCGCTCTCGGCAAGGGCCATGGCGTCCACCCGTGCCTCACAGCCGGTTCCATACAGGTCGCACACCGCGTCCGTGCCCACCTCGTGGCCCTTGCGGATGAGGAGCACTCCGAAGCACCGCTCGTCCGGCTCGCGCTCGGCGAGGGCACGGGCCAGCTCGAGGTACCGGGCCTCGAAGAGCTGCAACGGGAGCCGGGCACCCGGCAGCAGGACGCTGCCGAGCGGGAAGAGCGGAAGCGACGGCATACGTCACTGTAGGCAGCGGGCGACGGTCGCCGTCGGCGATCCGCGAGGACCGGTGTCGATGGTGACGTTCGCCTCTCCGAGCCGAGAGTGGTCGGGGCACCCCCTCCGTGTCACGTAGGATGGGTGACGTGGCCCGCCCTCTGCCTCGGGCCGCTTCTCTTTGATGTCGATGCCTTCGCACCGGGACCGCGTGTCCCGGCGCGGCGCCGCGGCCCAGAGCCCGCCCGGCAGAACATCCCCCGTCGACGCCGACACCGCTCGTCCGCGACGACCCACGAAACCAGAGAGACCACCTGTGTCCACCTCCTTCGGCGCGCTCGGCGTGCCCGCTCCACTCGTCGACGTCCTTGCGTCCGGTGGGATCACGACTCCCACGCCCATCCAGGCGGCGACCCTGCCCGACTCCCTCGCGGGTCGTGACGTGCTCGGCCGCGGCCGCACCGGCTCCGGGAAGACGATCGCCTTCCTCCTGCCGCTGCTCAGCCGCCTCTCCGCGACCAGGTCGGCGCGCCGACCGGGCCGCCCTCGCGCGCTCATCCTGGCGCCGACCCGTGAGCTGGCCACCCAGATCGACGAGGCCATGGCCCCGCTCGCCACGGCATTCGGGCTCACCTCGAGGACCGTCTTCGGTGGCGTCGGGCAGGGCCCGCAGGTCTCCGCGATCCGCCGTGGCGTCGACGTGGTCGTCGCCTGCCCGGGGCGCCTCGAGGACCTCATCGGCCAGGGCCATGTGTCACTTGACGCCGTCGAGGTGACGGTGATCGACGAGGCCGACCACATGGCCGACCTCGGCTTCCTCCCCTCGGTGCGGCGGCTCCTCGACGCCACACCCGCGCGGGGGCAGCGGATGCTGTTCTCCGCCACGCTCGACGCCGGAATCGGCGTTCTCGTCCGGCGCTACCTCCACGAGCCCGTGACCCACGAGGCCGACTCGGTCCAGTCCCCGATCTCGACGATGGCGCACCACGTCCTCCACGTCACACCCGACACCCACCTCCCCGTGCTCCTCGACCTCGTCGCCGCGCCGGGCCGGACCGTCGTCTTCACCCGGACCAAGCACCGCGCGAAGAAGCTCGCCCGCCAGCTCAACGGCTCGGGAGTCGCCGCCGTCGAGCTGCACGGCAACCTCAGCCAGAACGCCCGCACCCGGACGATGGACGCCTTCCACGCCGGAGAGGCGCGCACCCTCGTCGCCACCGACATCGCCGCTCGCGGCATCCACGTCGACGACGTCGCCCTCGTCATCCACGCCGACCCGCCGGTCGAGCACAAGGCGTACCTCCACCGCTCCGGCCGCACGGCGAGGGCCGGTGCGTCCGGCACGGTCATCACGCTGATGACCGACGACCAGGTCCGCGACGTGCGCGACCTCACCCGCAAGGCCGGCGTGCGCGCCACGACGACCCGAGTCCACGCCAGCCACCCCCTCCTGCAGGAGCTCGCCCCCGGCGACCGCTCGTTCGACGGCGGGTATGCCGCGCCGGCGCTCGGGTCGTCGTCCCCACGCCGTTCGTCGGGCTCGGGGTCGGGGTCGGCGTCTCGCCGCTCCGGCGGCGGTCACCGCCGAGGCGCTTCGGGCTCCGGTGCCTCGGGGTCCGGGTCGACGCGTTCCTCCTCGTCGGGCTCCGGTTCCTCCGGTTCGGGTCTCTCCGGCTCCGGCGGTTCGGGGCACGGAGGCCGTCGCGGCCCGGGGCCGACGCGACCGGCGTCCGGGCGTCCGGCTCGCTCGGCCGCCTCGTTCTCCGAGCGATCCGGCGGGCGCCGCTCCCGCTGACCCGTTCGGTCGAGCGGTCAGTCGGCGGTCGTGGGCTCCAGGCCCACGGCCGTCGCCGGCGTCCGGGTGGCCGCCTGCCGGGCGTCCTGTGCGTCCACGCCGGCCACCTCGACCGCCCAGGCCAGGCACTCGGCGAGCGTCGACGTGCTCCCCGCGATGGCTCCCGTGCCGGTGGTCCGGGCCGTGCCGGCGCTGACCTCGACCTCGACGGCTCCGAGCTCGTAGGCCCCGTCGCCGAGGCCGGTGGCCGCCGTGGCGTCGGAGACGAGCGCGATGTTGCCCGGGCCCACCGTCTCGAACACCATCCGCACGACCTCGGGGGCCAGGTGCACGCCGTCGGCGACGAGCTCGACGACCGCCTCTCCGCGGGATGCGGCGACGAGCGCCGCGGCCGCCGGGCCACCGGCGCGGTGGTGGAAGGGCGGCATCCCGTTGAAGAGGTGGGTGACGACCGCCGGGGACCCCTGTCGCTCGGCGATCGCTGCGATCGTGCGCGTGACCTGCGCGGCGTCGGCATCCGTGTGCCCCACCGCAGGCCGGATGCCGTGCGCCACGAGGGTGCGCACGAGGGCATCGCTGCCGGGAAGCTCCGGGGCGAAGGTGAGCTGGCGGATCGCGGACGGGGCACCCGCCGCGTCCGCCACCGCGACGAGCTGCTCGACCAGGGCGGGGTCCGGGTCAGCCAGCACCGCCGCGTCATGGGCCCCCCGCCGGGCGTGCGAGAGGAACGGCCCCTCGAGGTGGATCCCGGCCAGGTCGCCGCTCGCGACGAGTCGGGCGAGCACGGCCACCCGCTCCCGCAGGTCGGCGGGAGTGGCCGAGACGAGGCTGGCGACGACGCGGCCCACCCCCGCCTCCGCGTGGTGGGCGAGGGCTCGCCGTGACGCCTCCTCGGACGACCCCAGCGAGGCACCTGCGGCGCCGTGGCAGTGGATGTCGACGAGACGGCTCACGCAGGCCGACGCTACCCGGCGCCGGTCGGTGCCGCGTCGGCCCGGCTAGGTTGACGTCCCATGGAGTGGGTGGACGACGTGTGGGCACGCGTTCTGCCGGAACAGGGTGTCGCTCTCTCGGGCACGCCGGTGCTCCTCGTGTTCCTGGGCGCCATCGTCGCCGTCACGATCCGGCCCGTCTGGCGGGTGATGCGCCTCGGGGTGACCCTGGTGCACGAGCTCGGGCATGCCGGGGTCGGGGTCCTCTGCGGCCGCCGCTTCACGGGCTTCGTCCTGCGCGGGGATATGTCAGGCCATGCCGTGACCGTGGGCCGGGCACGCGGGACCGGGCGGGTGCTCACCACCTGGGCGGGGTACCCCGCCCCGGCCCTGGTCGGTGCCCTCCTTGTGTGGCTGGCCGTCCGGGGGTGGTCGGCACCGGCCCTCACGGTGGTGCTCGCGCTCCTCCTCCTCGCCGCGCTCTGGGTGAGGTCGCTGCTGACCGTGGTCGTCGTGCTCGCCGCGCTGGCGGCAGCAGGCGCGCTCTGGTGGGCTGGAGCCGCCCAGCTGCAGGCACAGGTGCTCGTCGCCGTGGGCGTCGTGCTCGTCGTGGGCGCCTGGCGGCACCTGGGTGCCGTCCTCGCCGCGCCGGCGGACAGGGGCAGTGACCCCGCGGTGCTGGCCCGCCTGACCCGCGTGCCACGGCTTCTCTGGAACGCGTCCTTCGTCCTGACGTGCGGCGTCGTGAGCTGGTGGGCCCTGCGCACGGTGCTGGATGCCGCCGACAGGCTGAGCGCCTGAGCCGGCATCGCAGCGCGTCGGCGGCGTTAGCGTGGAGTCATGGCATACGAGTACAAGGTCGCGGAGCTCCGCGAGAAGATGATCGGCGGCAAGCTGTCGGGCGACCGGCTCCAAAAGGTCCTCAACGAGCACGCCGCGCAGGGGTGGCGCCTTCGGGCGATCACCAGCGCCGACGTCAAGGGGCGCGTCGGGCCGGGCGGCGTCGAAGGGCTCCTCATCACCTTCGAACGCGTCGTCTGACCGACCCCGTCCCCGCGGTCAGGACGCCGGTCGGCGGACGACCTCGACGTGCGGCCGTCGCTGCCAGATCGCCCAGTCCTCGCTGACGTCCGCGGCGGTCTGGCGCAACAGCGGGAGGAACTCCCCGGTGAGCCGCTCGGTCGACGTCTCGGCGGCGTGCACCGTCACGTTCATCGCCGCGCGCACCTCGCCCGCTCCGTCACGCACGGGCACCGCAACCGACCGGACACCGGGGGCGAGCTCCTCGTCCGCCAGCGCCCAGCCGCGCGCGCGCACGCGCTCGAGCTCGTCCTCCAGCTCCTTCACCGGCCGGACGACGTGCGGGATGAGGCCCGAGCGGCTGGGAAGGGCGAGCACCTCGGCCAGCCGCTCGGGGCGCAGGGCGGCGAGCAGGACCTTGCCCTGTGAGGTGGGTGGTGCGGGGAACCGAGTGCCCACCTCGACCCGGAGGGCGATGATCTTGGGCACCGCGACCCGTGCGACGTAGACGATGTCGCTGCCGTCGAGCTGCGCCATGGACGAGGACTCGCCGGTGCGCGCAACGAGCGACTCGAGCCGCGGCCGCGCGACGTCCCAGAGACCGAGCGACGCGACATAGGCCGTCCCGAGGGCGAGCACCCGCGGCGTCAGCGCGAAGACGCCCTCGCGTGAGCGGACGAACCCCAGCTCCTCGAGGGTCAGGAGCAGGCGCCGGGCAGTGGGGCGGGCCAGGCCGGTCGCCTGTGCCACGTCGCTCAACGACATCGTGGGTCGGTCGCTGCCGAACGCGGTGATGACGTCGAGGCCGCGAGCCAGTGCCTCGACGAAGTCGGGTCCCTCACCCCGTCCGGCCATGGTCCGTCCTCCCTATGGTGACGTCGCCGCCGCAGGTCTCACGCGCGCTCCCCGGCCCCCGGCTCTCCGAAGACCGTGCCGGTGGCACGCGTGGTGTCCGTGCGGAACTCCGTGTACTGGTAGGGGTTGTCGAGCACCTTGCCCGCGTCCTCCGGAAGGTCGGGGTTCATCCCTGTATCCCACGCCTCGCGCCCCATGACGTCCTGGAGGTGGCCGACCGTCGACTCGGCCCTGCGCCGCAGGTCGCCGAGGTCGCAGCCGACCAGCTCGTGCTCGTGCTTGACGACCCGGCCGTCGACGAGAACGGTGTGCACGTCGCCGCGCTGCGCCTGGAACGCGACGTGGCCGTAGGGGTTGAGGAGCGGGAACGACACCGGTGACCGGTCGTTCTTGAGCAGCACGACATCCGCCGTGGCGCCCGGCACGAGACGGCCGAGCTCCTCCCGGCCCAGGGCACGGGCACCTCCGCGGGTCGCCCAGTCGACGACGTGCTCGGCCCGGAGGTGCACGTTGGTCACCGTGTCACCGGTGGCATGCGCCTCGAGGTGCTCACGCGAGCGGTCCGCGCCGAGGGTCGTGCGCATCGCCGAGAACAGGTCGCTGCTCCACCAGACGCTGGTGTCCATCGACAGCGAGACCGGGATGCCGTGGCGCCGTAGCTGCCAGGTGGGTGGGTAGCCCTGACCGGCGCTCTGCTCGGACTCGGTGGACACCGATGCGGAGCCACCAGTGGCGGCGATGCGGTGGTAGGAGTCCGTCGAGAGGGTGGCGGCATGGACGTACACGGTCGAGTCGGTCATGAAGCCGTTCTCGTGCATGAGCCGGATGCCGTCGTCGCCGGTCGCGCCCCACACGCCGGCGTGGGTGGTCACCGGCAGGTCGAGGTCGCGAGCCACCTCGAAGGCCGCGCGCTCCGGAAACGTCGGGTCGCCGGTGACGTCGAACGCCAGCTGCCAGCCGTCCAGGTCCCCGCGCCGGCGCTCGAGGAACGACCGCACAGCGGGGTCCGCGGTCCACTCCCAGGGACCGGCCTGGATGTTGCCGTACGCGAGGACGAAGCGGCCGGGCACCGCCTGGAGGGCGTCGACGGCGGCCTCCGCGTGGTCGACCGACTGCAGGCCGTGGGACCAGTCGACCGTCGTGGTGACACCGGCCTCGAGGGCGTCCCACGCCGAGAGGAGGTTGCCGGTGTGGACGTCCTCGGGACGGAAGTGCCGGCCGCTCTCCAGGTAGTACCAGACGAAGTACTGGGTGAGGGTCCAGTCTGCGCCGTAGCCCCGCATCGCCGTCTGCCACATGTGGCGATGGGTGTCGATCATCCCCGGCATGACGATGCCGCCGCTGGCGTCGATCTCGAGCACGCCCTCAGGCCCGGAGAGGTCGTGCCCGACCTCGGCGATCCGGTCGCCGACGACGAGCACGTCGCCCCCGGTCAGCACCTCGTGCCGGTCGTCCATCGTCAGCACCGTCGCACCACGGAACAGCACGGGCCGCCCGTCAGCCACCTCGTCGTGAGCCATGACCTCTCCCATCGCACCCGAAGCGGACACGTGTCCGCTTGACGGCAGTCGCCCGTCGTGGCGACCACTGTCCGCGCCGGCGAGGTGGCTGTCAAGACCCGCGACTCCCGAGGCGGTCCCCCCTCTTGACAGCCCGGCTGCGGGGGCCGGAGACTCGGCGGACAGCGCTGCGGACACCTGTCCGCTTCGACCGCAGGAGACGGCGAGGAGGCCTCCGTGTCCCAGCCCTCGGGGCCGCTGTCGGGGCTGCTCGTTGCGGACTTCTCCCGCATCCTCGCCGGGCCGTACGCGACGATGCTCCTCGCGGACCTGGGCGCCGAGGTCGTCAAGGTGGAGTCCCCCTCCGGGGACGACACCCGGACCTGGAGCCCGCCTGTTCGCGACGGCGTCTCGACGTACTACCTCGGCGTCAACCGCAACAAGCGCTCGGTCGCGCTCGACCTCAAGGACCCCGGAGACGCCGACGCCGCCCGCGAGCTGGCCCGCCGGGCCGACATCCTCGTGGAGAACTTCAAGCCCGGGGGGCTGGCCCGCTTCGGACTCGACTACGACAGCGTCTCCACCGGGAACCCGGGGGTGGTCTACGCCTCGATCAGCGGCTTCGGGAGCGGGCCGGGCGGGCGCGACCTCCCGGGGTACGACCTCATGGTGCAGGCGATCTCCGGCCTGATGAGCCTCACCGGCGATCCCGGCGGGCCGCCGTACCGCGCGGGCATCTCCGTCTTCGACGTCATGGCCGGCCTGCACGCCACCATCGGTGTGCTCGCCGCGTTACAGGCGCGCACCACCACCGGGCGGGGCCAGCACGTGGAGGTCAACCTGCTCTCGTCGGCGCTGTCGGGCCTGGTCAACCAGTCGAGTGCCTACGTGGCCGGCGGGGTCGTCCCCACCCGGATGGGCAACAGCCACCCCAGCCTCTTCCCCTACGAGCCGCTGCCGTGCGCCGACGGTGACCTCATCATCACGGCCGGGAACAACGGCCAGTTCCGCCGCCTCGTCGAGGTCCTCGGCGCTCCCGAGCTCGCGGATGACCCCCGGTTCCGGGGCAACGAGGACCGTACGGCCCACCGCGACGAGCTCCGCCCGCTGCTCGTCGAGCGACTGGCGACGCGCACGACGATGGAGTGGTTCCGGGTCATCACCGCGGCCGGGGTTCCGTGCGGTCCGATCAACACCGTGGACGGCGGGGTGCGCTTCGCGGAGGAGGTCGGTCTGGACCCCGTGGTGCAGGTCGGGCCTGCCGACGACGCCGTTCCGTCGGTGCGGAACCCGATCCGGTTCTCCGCGACCCCGGCCGACTACCGCCTGCCGCCGCCCACCCTCGACGAGCACGGGGACGAGATCCGCCGGTGGCTCGCCACCCGGGTCACCCCCGACCCGGCCGCGGACGAGGAGCGACCCGCATGACGACCTTCCCCACCTCGCTCGGCACCTCGACGGCGGACGAGATCCGGCTCCTCGGCCATGACCTCACCGCGGACCTCATGGGCAAGGTCGGCTTCGGTGAGCTGGCGTTCTGGCTCGTCGCCCTGCGGCGGCCCACGCCCTCGGAGACCCGGGTGTTCGAGGCGGTGCTCGTCGCACTGGCCGACCACGGCTTCACGCCCACCGCCATCGCCGCACGGCTCACCTACCTATCAGCGCCCGACTCCCTCCAGGGTGCCCTGGCCGCCGGTCTCCTCGGCGGCGGGTCCCGTTTCCTCGGGGTGACCGAGGACTGCGGCGCCTTCCTCCACGCGGTCGTCACCGACCTCGCCGACGACCTCCCCTCGACGGACGACGAGTGGGACGCCGTCGCGCTCGACGCGGTGCGGCGTACCCGCGAGTCCGGTCGGTACGTGCCGGGCCTCGGGCACCCGGTGCACAAGCAGGGCGACCCGCGCACGCCGGTCCTCATAGGGATCGCGGACGAGGAGGGCCTGCGTGGTCCGCACCTGCGCCTCTTCGAGGCCGTGGGGCGCGTGCACGAGCAGGTCCTCGGTCGCCGCCTCCCGCTCAACGGCGCCGGCGTCTGCGGAGCCGCCCTGGCGGACCTGGGACTCCCCGTCGAGCTGTTGCGGGGCTTCGCGCTGCTCGCGCGTGCGGCGGGGCTCCTGGGCCAGATCGCCGAGGAGCGGCGCCGACCGATCGGTATGGACGCCTACCTCATGGTCGACCGCAACGCGGAGTACGTCGACCCGCAGTCCTGACTCCCGGAAGGAGACCCTCCATGGCGCAGGTCGTCGCCGTCATCGCCTCCACGCACCATCCCTTCTACTACCGCGCGAGCACCGCCGTGGGCGAGGACCGACCGCCGTTCGCGGACGAGTGGGTGGCGAAGATCGAGCGCTTCCGCGAGACGTTGACCCGCGCCCGTCCCGACGTCCTCGTGATGGTGGGCAGCGACCACTTCCACCAGCTCTGGCTCGACAACATGCCGCAGTTCCTCGTGGGGAAGGCGCCGGCATACGACGCCAACTGGTACAACGAGGAGCGCGAGTTCGGGCTGCCCCGCTTCCGGCTGGACGGCCACGAGGAGCTCTCGTCACACATCCTCCGCGGCGGCCTGGACTCCGGCTTCGACCTCGCCTTCAGCAACGAGCTGCGGATCGACCACTCGATCACGTGCCCGATCATCACCCTGCGGCCGGAGGCCGACCTGCCGATCGTGCCGATCTACACGAACATCTTCGCGCCGCCGCTTCCCCAGCCGGGGCGGTTCGTCGAGCTCGGCCGCACGATCCGCGAGCTCGTGGAGTCATGGCCGAGCGAGCAGCGCGTCGCCATCATCGGCACGGGGCACCTCTCGCTCGAGCTCGGTGGGCCGCGGCAGTTCGGGCCCCACGGGCCCGACCCGGAGTTCGACCACCGGGCGGTGCAGTGGATCGCGAACGGCGACCTCGACGGGTGCCTGCGCGAGGTCACCCTCGACAGCCTCCACCTGCCCGGCAACGCGACCCACGGCTTCATGGACTTCATGCTCATGATGGGCGTCGCCGGGGAGAACGCCAGGGCCGACCACGTGGACTCGCTCGACCTGTTCCACACGATGGAGGCCTACTTCACCTGGTACCCGAAGGGAGCACCGGCATGAGCAGGTACCTGCTCGACAAGTTCCTCTTCACGGTCGACCGCGACCCCGAGCTCGTGGAGCGCTACCGCGAGGACCCGGCCGGCACGGTCGTGTGGTGGGAGGAGACCCAGGCCAACCGCATCCTCAACGCCACCTCGGGTGAGGCGAGCACGTGGCTCGCCTTCTCCGACGACGAGCGGGACGCGCTCGTGCGGCACGACCACGTCGCGCTCTTCACCATGGGCGCCCATCCCTTCCTCACGCTGACCCTCTTCATCGCGATGTTCGAGCGCGACCACCCGGAGCCGCTCGCGTACCAGAAGGCGTACGGCGCCGCCCTGGCCCACCTCGGCCTGCCCTACCCCGACATCTCCACCTGAGTGATGCGTGCCGCGACCCTGAGGGCGTATGCCGCGCCACCGGCCGTCGAGGAACGCCCCGACCCGCTCGAGCCCGCGTCCGACGATGGCGTGGTCGTCGCGGTGACCGGTGCGCCGATCACCCCGCTCGACGTCCTCTGCGCCACGGGGACGTCGTACTTCGGCCCCCCGCCTCTGCCGTACGTCCCGGGGGTGCAGGGGGTCGGCATCGTGCGATCCGGTCCGGAGGAGCTCAGGGGCCGGCGCGTGTGGTTCCCCACGACCGCAGGCATGCACCCCGCCGACGGAAGCCTGGCCCAGCTGTGCGCCGCGGACGTGGCCGACGTCGTCCCCCTGCCCGACGGAGTGGACGACGCCCTGGCGGCGGCCCTGGGTCTGTCTGCCGTGGCCGCCTGGGAGGTCCTCAGCTCACGCGCCGCTCTCGTCGACGGGGAGCAGGTGCTCGTCCTCGGCGCCGGTGGCACGGTCGGGCAGGTCGCCGTGCAGGCGGCCCGCCTGCTCGGAGCACGTCGCGTCGTCGCCGTGTGCCGCCCCGGACCCGGCACCGAGCGGGCGACCCGAGCAGGCGCCGACGCCGTCGTCTCACTGCGCCTCGATGAGGAGGTCATGGACCTGGCCGAACGCGTTCGCGGCGAGTGCGACGGCCAGGTCGACGTGGTCGTCGACCCCGTCGCCGGCGTGCCCGGGTCAGCAGCCGCCATGCTCCTCGCACCGGGGGGCCGCCTGGTCAACCTCGGCAGCAGTGCGGGTCCCGCCCTGACCGTGGACTCCGCGACCCTTCGGAGCCGGTCAGCGGCCGTGCTGGGCTACACGAACACCTCACTCAGTCCGCACCGGCGTGCCCGGACCTTGGGCACGGTGCTGCGACATGCGGCCGCCGGCGAGCTCACCGTGGACCACGTCACCGTCCCCTTGGAGGACGTGACCACCGCTTGGTCCGACGTCGCGGCGGGGGCGGCGACCGCCCGCGTCGTCGTCCGCCCGGCGGCCGGGGGGTGAGCGTCCTCTCAGTCCCCATCCCACTCTCGCCGCCGGGCATAGCGTGGAAGGGCGAAAGGAGGTGTCAACACATGAGACTCACGACACGCGACCTGATCGCGACCTTCCTCGTGGCGGCCATCGGCGTGCCATACGTCGGGTACCTCGTCAACGGCGAGATGCCGTTCGTGCAGGACCCGAGGGGGATGTCCGCCATCGGCCTGATCCTGGGTGCAGCGGCCTTCGCGGTCCTCCGCGGCGGCAACGCCAAGGACCGCGTCGGAACCGTCGAGAACGTGCTGGCGGTGATCGCCCTGGCGCTCGGACTGCTCGCCCTGGCGCTCGCCGAGACGGCGGCGGCAGAGGTTCTCCTCGCCGTGTTCCTGGGATCGATCCTCGTGGTGTGGCTGGCCGAGGTGGCCGACCACGCCGGCTGGGTCCCCGGGCACGCCGCGCTCGCGGACCGAGGCTGACCGCCCGAGGAGCACCACGTCGGGGTGGGTGACGCCCACCCCGACCTCGTGTCGGTCCAGGCCTGGGAACGGGTGTCCCGACAGCCCTTCTCGCGCAGCCCGGCAGGTAACGTCCCGCCACGTCGGGGCGTCGGCTTCGGCCCCGGGACGGGAGACGACATGGGCTACTCCACGGGTGACAAGGTGTCGTGGAACACCTCCCAGGGCAAGACCCACGGAACCGTGACCGAGAAGCGGACGAGGAACTTCACGTTCGCCGGCCAGCAGTTCCGGCCCACCGACGACGACCCCTACTACATCGTGACGTCGGAGAAGACCGGCGCCGAGGCGGCTCACAAGGAGTCGGCCCTCAGAGCCCGCTCCTGACGGCGGCGCTCTCACCCGAACGAGGAGATCCCATGAAGCAGCGCCAGCTCGGCGACGCCCACGTCGGCGCGATCGGCCTCGGCGGCATGCCGATGTCCATCGAAGGGCGACCCGAGGAGGCCCGGTCCCTCGCGACGATCCACGCGGCACTGGACGCCGGCGTCACGCTCGTCGACACGGCCGACGCCTATCACCTCGAGGCCGGGGAGGTCGGCCACAACGAGGAGCTCATCGCGCGGGGCCTCCGCACGTGGTCCGGGGACGCCTCGGCGGTCATCGTGGCGACCAAGGGCGGCCACCTGCGCCCCGGGGACGGGTCGTGGACGCGCAACGGTGACCCGGCATACCTCGAGCAGGCGGCCAAGGAGTCGGCGCGGCGGCTCGGCGTCGAGGCGATCGGGCTCTACCAGTTCCACCGGCCGGACCCCAAGGTTCCCTATGCCGAGTCGGTCGGGGCCCTCGCCGACCTGCTCGACGAGGGAGTCATCCTCCGTGCCGGCATCTCCAACGCGAGCGTCGCGCAGATCGACGAGGCGAACGAGGTGCTCGGCGGCCGTCTGGTGTCCGTGCAGAACCAGTTCTCGCCCGCGTTCCGCTCGAGCCGCGGCGAGCTCGACCACTGTGCGCGGCTGGGCATCGCCTTCCTGCCCTGGAGCCCACTCGGCGGGATCCGCAATGCGGGGGAGCTGGGGTCGCGCCATGCGGCGTTCGCCGAGATCGCGAACACCCACGGAGTGAGCCCGCAGCAGGTGACGCTCGCGTGGCAGCTGTCGCTCGCCGACGTCGTCATCCCCATCCCGGGTGCCTCACGACCGGAGTCGATCGAGGACTCGGTGCGGGCGGCCGAGCTCGAGCTCAGTGACGAGGAGCTCGCGCGCCTCGGCTCAGACGGCTGACTGCCGCTTCACCCGAGGGGAGGCTGTGGTCTCCCCGGCGGCGTGACTGGCGTGGGCTGTGGCGCCTACCGTGGGAGGGACGGCGCGACCACGGAGGCGAGGACGATGGCGGGAACGAGCGACAGGAAGACCACGCCCACCACGGGTGACGTGGCGGCATACCTCGCGTCCGTGACCGACGAGCAGCGACGTGCGGATGCCGTGGAGGTGCTCGAGCTCATGCGTGCGATCACGGACGTGACGCCGCGGATGTGGGGCTCGTCGATGATCGGCTTCGGTCGCCAGCCGTACCGGACCTCCGACGGAACCAAGCGCGAGTGGTTCGCCGTCGGGCTCGCGCCCCGCAAGGCCGCCCTGACCCTCTACGGCCTCACCTACTACGGCACCAACACCGACCTGCTCCAACGGCTGGGGCCACACACGACGGGCAAGGGGTGCCTCTACCTCAAGCGGCTCGCGGACGTCGACCGTGACGTGCTCGCCGAGCTGATCCGACGCGCGTGGACGGCGAACCACCAACCGCCCACCTGACCTGCGTGGGGGACAATCGGGGCGATGACCCTCACCGACCGCCTCGCCGGCACCACAGCGGCAGGGCCTGACGCCGCCTTCGACGTCTTCCTCGACTGGGCGGGTGACCGCGGGTTCTCGCTGTATGCCGCGCAGGAAGAGGCGGTCCTGGCCCTGGCCGGCGGTGCCCACGTCGTGCTGGCCACCCCGACCGGGTCCGGGAAGTCCCTCGTGGCCGTGGCCGCACACGCCCAGGCCCTCGCCGACGGCCGGCGCAGCTGGTACACCGCCCCGATCAAGGCGCTCGTCAGCGAGAAGTTCTTCGCGCTGGTGGAGATCTTCGGCGCCGAGCGGGTCGGGATGCTCACCGGGGACGCCGCCGTGAACCCCGGTGCTCCCATCATCTGCGCCACGGCGGAGGTGCTGGCCAACCACGCGCTGCGCGACCGGGAGCTGGCCGGCGTGGGACTCGTCGTCATGGACGAGTTCCACTTCTACACCGAGCCCGACCGCGGCTGGGCGTGGCAGGTGCCCCTGCTCCTCCTGCGCGACACCCAGTTCCTCCTCATGTCGGCGACGCTCGGCGAGACGCGGGCGTTCGAGAAGGACCTCGTCCGGCGCACCGGGCGCGAGACCGTGGCGATCACCGGTGCCGAGCGGCCGGTGCCGCTCGAGTTCTCCTGGGTCCTCACGCCGGTGCACGAGACGCTCGAGATCCTGCTCCGGGAGGACAAGGCGCCTGTCTACGTCGTGTCGTTCACCCAGTCCGCCGCGGTCGAACAGGCGTCGGCGCTGATGAGCGTCGACATCGTGTCCTCCGCCCGCAAGGCCGCGATCAAGGATGCCGTCGGGGGCTTCCGTTTCGGCAAGGGGTTCGGTGCGACCCTGCGGCGGCTGGTCCTGCACGGTATCGGCGTCCACCACGCCGGAATGCTGCCCAAGTACCGGCGGCTCGTCGAGACGCTGGCCCAGGCGGGGCTGCTCGCCGTCATCTGCGGCACCGACACCCTCGGCGTCGGCATCAACGTCCCCATCCGGACCGTCCTGCTCACCTCGCTGACGAAGTACGACGGCCGCAAGCAACGCGTGCTGCGAGCCAGGGAGTTCCACCAGATCGCAGGTCGTGCCGGTCGGGCCGGCTTCGACACCGTCGGCCATGTCGTCGTCCAGGCACCGGAGCACGTCGTCGAGAACGCGAAGGCCGTCGCCAAGGCGGGCGACGACCCCAAGAAGCGCCGCAAGGTCGTGCGACGCAAGCCACCGGACGGCACGTTGTCGTACACCGAGGCCACCTACGAGCGCCTCGTCACCGGTGAGCCGGAGCCCCTGACCTCCAAGATGCGGGTCGACCACGCGATGCTGCTCAACGTCCTCGACCAGTGGGAGGGCCAGCAGGCCGCGCTGTTCACCCTCCTCCTGGACAACCACGAGGAGGAGACCCGCCGAGAGGCCCTCGTGGAGCGGGCAGTGCAGGTGCTGGGGTCGCTCCTGCGCGCCCGGGTCGTCGAGCCGGACGACGGGTCGAGCCTCGAGGACTGGCTGCCCGACGACCCGTCGGACGCGGTCCCGGCATCCATGACCGCCGATCCCGGCCCGGCGGACCGCGCCCCCGACGGGCTGGACCCCGACGACGGGATGGACGGCGAGGACGGCGACGACCTCGGACCCATCGGCCGGCTCCTCGCCGCCGCCGGCCACGCCGCTGCCACCGCCCCAGCCCCCCCACTTCGT
>CALCXF010000004.1 GCA_937907685.1 uncultured Nostocoides sp. | reverse complement strand
AGCTCGGCGATGTCGTCGGGGCTGTTCATCCGCATGAGCATGAGGTTGTCGCACTGGCTGAGGATCTGCGGGTGGATCTTGGACGGTCGCTGCGACGACAGGAGGAGCCAGAGCCCGTACTTCCTCCCCTCCGCCGCGATCTGGATGAGCCGGTCGAGGAGCAGCTGCGCGACGGGGTTGCCGGGCTCCGTGCTGCAGAGGTTGTGCGCCTCGTCGATGACGAGGAGGGTCGGCACACGACGGTCGCGCTGTGCCCACAGCTCGTCGACGACCTCGAGGCACACGGCGAGCGGCTCCGCCGGGTCGCCGAACCCGCCGAGGTCCATGACGGTGACGCCCGGCGCCCCGGTGACGACATCCGCCGCCGACGGGAGGTCGAACGCCCACACCTCCCACAGGGGAAGACCGAGGTTCTCGATGCGGCGGGCGAGTCGCTGCTCGGCCGCAGCCCCCTCCTTCATGCTGCCGAGCAGGACCCCGAGATCCACGTCCCCGAGCTGCGCGAGCAAGGTGATGAAGGCGTTGTACTCGTCCTGGTCGCGCACCGGATCGAGCTGGACGACGGCGGCCTGGGCCTTCCGGGTCATGGTCCGGAAGCGCATCCGCAACGGCTCCGCGCCCTCGGTGCGCGTGGAGTTGGAGCGGAGCACCCGCACCCGCTCGGCGAGGCGCGCGGCCTCCGCCTCCGAGGTGCCGTCCTTGGTCTCCCCGAGGCGCACGAAGTCGGCGTTGGGGTCCATCACGACGACGCGGAGGTCCGTGCCGAGGATGAGCCGCTCGAGCAGGACGCCGAGGGCGTAGGTCTTCCCCGAGCCGCTCTGTCCACACAGGAACGTGTGCCGGTTGAAGCCGCCCGCCCGCAGGTCGGCCGTCGTCGGGTCGCCGGCGGTGTGCCACGTGCCGACGGTGAGCGCCGCCGCCGTGGAGCGCTGCAGGCCCGCGAGCTCCTCCGGGTCCGCCGGAGTGAGGGGCGAGGAGGCGAAGGGCGGACGTGAGGCCCGGCGCAGTACCCCGTCCGCGTCGAGTGTGCCGATGACCATCCCGGTGCCCACGGTCGTCGCGGGCTCGTCGGCAGAGACTCCGGACGACGGCGGCTCACCCACCTCGAGGACCTGCCCGAGCACCGTGACGTCCTCGGCGCGGACGACGACCATGTCACCCGGCCCGTAGCTCGGCCCGCCCGTCGCCCCGAAGGTGAAGGTCCGGCCGTCGCGTGACTGCGCGGTGACACGTGACGGCACGGTGGCCTGGGACGTACTCGGGGCCATGGGAACTCCTCTCCGGGGCCTGCGCCCCGGTGCCTCGGCCCTCCGCTGGTGGAGCACCGCTCCCATGATGGCGGATGCCGTGCCGCCTCCGCCGCCCCTGTCGGGGACCGCGCGCCGCGGGCCGGTCCACCCCCGCGAGGAGTGTCGTGGACGTGGGCGGTGAGGGGCCTCCTCACCGCGCACCGGTAGCATGACGGCGTCCCGTGGCACCCGCAGCACACCTGGAGTTCTCGCGCGTGAGCACCCCCCGCCCGGCCGCCGTTCTCGTCCTCGCCGCGGGTGAAGGGACCCGGATGAGGTCCACCACCCCCAAGGTCCTGCACCACATCGGGGGGGTCCCACTGGTCGGCCATGCCATCCGAGCCGCCCGGGGGACAGGAGCGCAGCACGTGGGCGTCGTCGTCCGGCACGACCGTGACCGCGTCGCCGAGCTCTGCACGACCCTCGACGACCGCCTCGTCATCGCCGACCAGGACGAGGTGAAGGGGACCGCGCGGGCTGTCGAGTGCGGCCTCGGCGCGCTCCCCGCGGACCTGTCCGGCACCGTCCTCGTGACCTACGGGGACGTGCCGCTTCTCACGGGCGACACACTGGTCGAGCTGACGGCCGCCCACCTGGAGACCGGCAGTGCGGTCTCCGTGGTCACCGCCCACCTCGCCGACCCGACCGGCTACGGCCGGGTCGTCAGGGACGCGAACGGCCGGGTCGAGCAGATCGTCGAGCACAAGGACGCGACCGAGGCGCAACGGAGGATCACCGAGATCAACTCCGGCATCTACGCCTTCGACGTCTCGGTGCTCCGCGAGGCCCTCGCCTCGGTCGGCACGGACAATGCGCAGGGGGAGAGGTACCTCACCGACGTGGTGGCGCTGGCCCGGGCCGCCGGCCGACCGGTGCGAGCACACGTCCTCGACGACCTGTGGCAGACCGAGGGCGTCAACGACAGGGTCCAGCTCGCGGCCCTCGGACGAGAGCTGAACCGGCGCATCTGCGAAGGACACATGCGCGCCGGCGTGACGATCGTCGACCCGGCGACGACGTGGATCGACGTCGACGTGACCATCGGCCAGGACACCACCGTGCTCCCGGGCACCCAGCTGCTGGGGGCCACCTCGGTCGGCGCCGGCGCGCTCATCGGCCCGCAGGTGACGCTGACGGACACCGAGGTCGGTGACGGCGCCGAGGTCAGCCGGGCGGTCGCCAACCTGGCCGTCATCGGCCCCGGCGCCACCGTCGGCCCCTATTCCTACTTGAGGCCCGGCACCCGCCTCGGGGCCCGGGGCAAGATCGGCGGGTTCGTCGAGACGAAGAACGCCGACATCGGGGAGGGGGCCAAGGTGCCCCACCTCACGTATGCCGGGGACGTCACCATCGGTGAGGGTGCCAACATCGGAGCCGGCACGATCTTCGCGAACTACGACGGCGTGGCGAAGCACCACTCGACGGTCGGTCGGCACTCCTTCGTCGGGTCGAGCACGGTCGTCGTGAGCCCGGTCGACGTCGCCGACGGTGCCTACGTGGCCGCTGGCTCGGCGCTCACCCAGGACGTCGAGCCGGGCCAGATCGCCGTCGCGCGTGGGCGCCAGCGCAACATCGACGGCTGGGTCGAGCGCTCGAGGGCCGGAACCGCGGCGGCGACTGCGGCGCGGGAGGCGAGGGCGCGGCATACCGACGGCCCTGAACCGGCCACCTCGGAGGGAAACGCCTCGTGAGTCACCGACCGCCCTCGGCGAACATCCGCAAGCGCCCCAAGAAGCAGCTCATGGTCTTCTCGGGTCGCGCGAACCCCGGTCTCGCCCAGGAGGTCGCCGCGCAGCTCGGCACCGAGCTCGTCCCGACGAGCGCCTACGACTTCGCCAACGGCGAGATCTACGTGCGCTTCGAGGAGTCGGTACGCGGGTCGGACGCCTTCGTCATCCAGAGCCACACCAGCCCGATCAACGAGTGCATCATGGAGCACCTGCTCATGGTCGACGCCCTGAAGCGGGCGAGCGCCAAGCGGATCACGGTCGTCATGCCGTTCTACGGCTACGCCCGCCAGGACAAGAAGCACCGCGGTCGTGAGCCCATCAGTGCGCGGCTCATCGCCGACATGTTCCGCACCGCCGGAGCCGACCGGCTCATCTGCGTGGACCTGCACGCCGACCAGGTCCAGGGGTTCTTCGACGGCCCGGTCGACCACCTCATGGCGATCCCCATCCTCAGCGAGTACGTCGCCCGCAAGTACGGCGACCAGGACCTCGCCGTCGTCTCACCCGACGCCGGACGGATCAAGGTGGCGGAGCAGTGGTCCAAGCGCCTCGGCGGGGCCCCGCTCGCCTTCATCCACAAGACCCGTGACATCAACCGGCCCAACGAGATGGTGGCGAACCGTGTCGTCGGTGACGTCCGCGACCGGGTCTGCGTCCTCGTGGACGACATGATCGACACCGGCGGCACGATCACCAAGGCAGCCGACGCCCTCATCGCCGACGGGGCCCGGGCGGTCGTCATCGCCGCCACGCACGCGATCCTCAGCGAACCGGCGGCTCAGCGGCTGCGCGACTGCGCCGCGGAGGAGGTCATCGTCACCAACACGCTGCCCATCCCCGCCGAGAAGGAGGTCGCGTGCCTCACCGTGCTGTCCATCGCGCCCCTCATCAGCGCCGCGGTGAAGGAGGTCTTCGAGGACGGCTCGGTGACGAGCCTGTTCACCGGCAGCACGTGAGCGGGGCAGGAGCGAGCAGAGAGCTGTTCTCGCGGGTGGCGTCGGAGGTCCTGCAGGCGTGGCCCTCACGCCGTGGTCGTCGCCGCCCGACGGGCTCGGTATGCCGCGACGTTGGCCCGGGTGCCGCACGTCCCGTCACAGAACTTGCGAGACCGGTTGCGACTGAGGTCCACGAGGAGGTCCTCGCAGTCCTCTCCGGCGCAGACCTTGAGCCGGTCCGTCTCCCCGAGGCGCACGACGTCCACGAACGCCATGCCCACCTCCACCGCCACCCTGCGGTCGAGCGGAGCGTCGTCGGAGGTGGCGTGGACGTGCCACCCGAAGGGCGGATGCCGCACGAGCCGGGGGAGCGCCGCGCCCTCCTCGAGGAGGGCGTTGGCCGCCTCGGCCAGCCGGTCGACCGGGAGCGCCCACACGGCGCGCAGCCGCGGGCGCAGGGCGCGGACCGCCTCGACCTCCGCGTCCGTCGTCGGCCGTCGACCGGTCCACTCCCACCGGTCCATCCAGGCGAGCAGGGACGGGAGGTCCGGCAGCTCCTCCCGCTCGGGGCTCCCGAGGCCGGGACCGGTGTTCGCCAGCGCTGCAGCATGGCTGAGCGTCACATCGGTGTCATAGGTGAAAATCATCTTGACTCCTGACATCGAGTGCGGATAGTGTCATGGGCATCAGCATACTTTGCTCCTGACATTGCCGGCGACCGGCCGGACCAGGAGCCGACGAAGGAGGCCACCGTGGTCGAGGCGATGAGGCGGCACCTGGGACTCGGCCTCGTCGCGATGCTCATGTCGTGCGCGGCGTTCGGCACATCGGGCCCCTTCGCCAAGGCGCTCATGACGGCCGGCTGGTCGCCGGGTGCCGTGGTGCTCCTCCGCATCTCCGGCGCGGCGCTCGTGCTCCTGCCGTTCACCGCGTGGGCGCTGCGGGGCCGCTGGGGCTCGGTGGCCGGCGAGCTTCCCCGGGCCGCCCTCTACGGGACGCTCGCCGTCGCCGCCGCCCAGCTCGGCTACTTCCAGGCCGTCGCGCGGATGGACGTGGCGGTCGCCCTCCTCATCGAGTACCTCGGCATCGTCCTCGTCGTCCTCTGGGTGTGGGCACTGACCCGACGGACTCCCCACCGCCTCACCGGCCTCGGGATCGTCCTGGCGCTCGCCGGCCTCGCCCTCGTGCTCGACGTCACCGGCCGGGCGACCCCTGACCTCGTCGGGGTCCTCTGGGGCCTCCTCGCCGCCACCGGGCTGGCCGGCCACTACGTCCTCGCGGCGCGCAGGACCACCATCCCCGCCGCGGCGTTCGCCGGGCTGGGGCTCGCCTGCGGTGCGATCGTGCTGGCGCTCAGCGGGCTCGTCGGCATCCTGCCGATGGAGGCCGGGGAGCCGTCGGTCGTCGTCGCCGGGACCGACATCCCGGCCTGGCTGGCGCTCCTCGAGCTCGTCCTCGTCGCGGCGGCCCTGGCCTACGTGCTGGGCATCCTCGGAGCACGGCACCTGGGCTCCACCCTCGCCTCGTTCGTCGGCCTCACCGAGGTGCTGTTCGCGGTGCTCTTCGCGTGGCTGCTCCTCGGCGAGCTGCCGCGGCCTCTCCAGCTCCTGGGTGGCGTGGTGCTGCTCGCCGGGGTCGTCGCAGTCCGGCTGGGTCAGCGTGACGACGATCGTCGCGGGGCGGTCGCCACCGCCGAGAAGGCGGATTTCGACGTGGCCTCTCCCGTCGCCTAGACTCGGGGGGTTGCCTCGGCGAGGGACGTCGCACCGGCCAGAGCTGTCCGGTTGACCGCCATGAGCGGTCGACGCATCCGTGATCGACGCTGGCGGTACGCAGATCCGGTGGATCCGCGGGCCGTTCGCGCGCCGGTCGTTCGGTGCCACGTCCCGCGTCGAGGACCGACTGCCCGTTCCCTCTCCCACGTCCCAGGAGCACCCGTGTCCGACACCAAGCTCGTCGCCGAGGCCCGCACCCAGTTCGGCAAGGGTGCGGCCCGCCGCATCCGCCGCGACCACAAGATCCCCGCCGTCATGTACGGCCACGGGACCGCCCCCGTCCACATCACCCTGCCCGGTCACGACACCATGCTGGCCCTGAAGCAGAGCAACGCCCTCCTCACGATCGTCCTCGACGGTGACGAGCAGCTCGCCCTCGCCAAGGACATCCAGCGCGACCCCATCAAGCCCGTCATCGAGCACGTCGACCTCGTCATCGTCCGGCGTGGCGAGAGGGTCGTCGTCGACGTCCCGGTCCACGTCGACGGCGAGGCAGCGCCGGAGACCATCGTCACGACGGACCACACGAGCCTGCAGCTCGAGGTGGAGGCGACCCACATCCCCGAGAGCATCAGCGTCTCGGTGGACGGCGCCGAGGCAGGGACCCAGATCCTCGCCGGCCAGATCCAGCTGCCGGAGGGCTCCACGCTCGTCACCGACCCGGAGGCTCTCGTCGTCAACGTCACGGCGCAGGTGTCGGAGGAGGCCCTCGAGGCCGAGCTCGCGGACGCCGAGGCCGAGGCGGGCATCGAGCGCGAGGAGCACGACGAGGCCACCGACGAGCCGGCGGCCGCAGCCGAGGGCGAAGCCGCCTCCGGCGACGCCGAGCAGCCCTCCGACGAGGCCTGACGGCCTCACCCACGCGGGACTTCCTCGGGGCCCGGTCCGACGCGGACCGGGCCCCGACCTGTGCCCGGCCGAGCGGCATACGCTGTCCTCGTGACCGACAACGGCCCCTGGCTCGTCGTCGGGCTGGGAAATCCCGGTCCGGCGTATGCCGGCAACCGCCACAACGTGGGCGCCATGGTCGTCGACGAGCTGGCCCGTCGCACGGGGTCGGCGCTGCGCTCCCACAAGGCTCGGGCGCACGCCGCCCAGGTTCGCCTGGGTACCGGAGCCGGTGGGGTGCCGGGCCCCGCCGCCGTGATCGCGGTCCCGTCGGGCTACATGAACGAGTCCGGCGGCCCCGTCTCGTCGTTGCTGCGGTTCTTCTCCGTGCCCGTGGAGCGGCTCGTCGTCGTCCACGACGAGCTGGACCTCGACTCGGGCACCGTTCGGCTGAAGCGCGGTGGCGGCGAGGGAGGACACAACGGCCTGCGGTCGGTCAGCTCCTCGCTGGGGACTCGGGACTACCACCGCGTGCGGGTCGGCATCGGCCGCCCACCGGGCCGGATGGATGCCGCCGACTTCGTCCTGCGCGACTTCTCGCCGACCGAGCGCAGGGAGCTCCCGTTCCTCCTCGACGACGCCGCCGACGCGGTGGAGGAGCTCGTCACGGTGGGGCTGCTCGACGCCCAGCAGCGGGTCCACGCACCCCGCTGACCTGCATCTGAGCATCGCCTGAGGGCTCTTCGCGCCTCACTTTCGACGCGCGCGGTTTCGGCGTGGAAGCCCTCGGGTACTGACCGCCTCAATCGTCGGCTCGCACCGGGCCGAACCGAGTCGGACACCATCGGTAGCAGGGGCTGATCGTTCGATGAGTACCACCACGCGGGTTGCTGGCGCGCGCCCGTGGTCTCGGCCACGGGCCGTGGCCCACGTCGACCTCGCCGTGCACGGGCACGCCAGGGTCCGACACGGTCTGCGGTCCTGGCAGCGACGCCACCGCGTCCGGACGATCGTGGCGGATGCCGCGGCCGCCCTCCTCGGCCTCGTCGCCGGGGTGTGGGCCCGCGACGCGGTCATCGGCACGGACGCCGCACTGTGGGGCTCGACGGAGGCGATGCGTGCCACGGTGGCGGTCATCGCGGTGCTCTGGCTTCTCCTCCTTGCCCGACACGGCGCTTACGCCCCCCGGTTCGTGGGCGAGGGCAACGAGGAGTACCGCGCGGTCATGCAGGCCGCCGGGACTCTCGTCGGCGTCGTGGCCTTCGCGTCGTTCACGGTCAAGCTCGAGTTCTCACGCGGCGTCCTGCTCGTCGCCGTGCCCACGATGCTCGTCGCGACGCTCACGGCACGCCACCTGCTTCGCCGGCGCCTCGCCGAGGCGCGGGACGCCGGGCGCTGCCTCCAGCCGGCGGTGCTCGTCGGTGACGCCAGGGCGGTGCTCGACCTGGCCCACCGGATCGGCTCGGACCCCCGCGCCACCGGGCTGGAGGTCAAGGGCGTGTGCGTCACCGATCTCTCCGACCCGGTCGTCGGCGCCGACGCGTTCTCGGCCCTCCCGGTCCTGGGCCGCGAGGCCGACACCTTGGCGGCGGTCGACCGGGTCGGCGCGGAGGTCGTCGCCGTCGTGAGCGGTCCGACCATCGCCGGGCACCCGCTGCGGCGGCTGGGCTGGGCGCTGGAGCACCGCAACGTCGACCTCCTCATCGACCCGGGCGTCATCGAGGTCGCCGGACCCAGGTTGTCCCTGCGGCGCGCGAGCGGCCTGCCCATGCTGCACGTCGAGCGACCGGTGTGCAGCGGGGTGCGGTATGCCGTGAAGCTCACCGTCGACCGACTCCTGGCCCTTCTCATCCTCGTCCTCGGCGCACCGCTCCTGCTCCTCATCGGGTTCCTCGTCCGCGGGGACTCCCCGGGCCCCGCCCTCTACCGCCAGCGGCGGGTCGGTGAGGGTGGACGAACCTTCACGATGCTCAAGTTCCGGACGATGTGCGTCGGTGCCGACACCAGGCTCGAGGCGCTGCGGGAACGGCACGACGGCAACGAGACACTCTTCAAGCTGCGCCAGGACCCGCGCGTCACGCGGATCGGTGCCCTCCTGCGGCGGTACTCGCTCGACGAGCTGCCACAGCTGCTCAACGTGGTTCGGGGAGAGATGTCGCTCGTCGGCCCACGCCCCCCGCTGCCGAGCGAGGTCGACCGCTACGAGAGCGACGCGGTGCGCCGGCTCCGCGTGCGGCCCGGGATGACCGGTCTGTGGCAGGTCTCCGGACGCAGCGACCTGTCGTGGGTCGAGTCGGTCCGGCTGGACCTCTGGTACGTGGACAACTGGTCGCTGGCCCTCGACGCCCAGATCCTCCTGCGCACGGCGAATGCCGTGCTCATGGCCAGGGGGGCGTACTGATGGGCCGCCTGAGGACCTGGCTGGCTGTCGCGGACGAGCGGGGGCGTCGCCTCCTCGTCGCCGGAGTGCTGTGCGCCGTCGCCGCCGGCTCGGCCGGCTGCGCCGGAGGCCTGTCGGATGCCGCGAGCGCACCAGTCGACCGTGACCGGTCTTCGCCATCGGGGACGCCCGAACCGCACTCCGGGCCGGAGTCACCAGCGTCACCCGGGTCACCGGCGGCAGTCGGTCCCACCCCCGTTCCGGCACCCTCGGCCGTGCCCAAGATCCGCCGGCCCGGGCAGCCGGTCCGGCCCACCGTCACGGCGGAACCCGCTTCCTTCCGCGCCCCCGTGCGCTACCCGGACGGCATCAACGTGACCGTGGGGGCGGCCGTCGTGGGGGTTGAGACCGGACAGGGTGCTGGGCAGTTCGCGGGCCGCGAGCTCGCGCTCCTCCCGATCACCCTGGTCAACGGGTCGCGGCGAGCCGTTGACCTCCAGCAGGTGGTCGTCAGCGCGTCCTACGGTCCGGACAACCTCGCCGCCGAGCGCGTCTACGCGGCGGACCTCGACGCCCGTGACTTCGGCGGCACGCTGGCGCCGGGAGCGCGGGCGCAGGCCCGCTACGCCTTCGCCGTCCCGTCCGGGGAGCTCGACGACGTGCGACTCGTCGTCGACTTCGACGGGCTGCACACCTCGGCCGAGTTCCGCGGTCCCGTGGAGGTCCGGCGATGAGGCGCCCGGCGACGTCGGTCCGGGACCGGGCGGCAGCACCCCCGGTCGGGCAGCCTGTCTGGCGGAGGCCGGCCGTCGGTGCGGGGGTCGCGCAGCTCGCCCAGGCGGCTGGCAGCTTCGGGCTCCAGCTCGTCGCGGCGCACGCCCTCGGTGCCTCCGGGCTCGGCGTGGTGTCCCTGTGCCTCGGCGTCATGATCCTCACGACAGCAGTCACGAGTGGAGTCGTCGGTGACTCCCTCACCGTGCTCGACCGGCACGACCGACGGATCAGGGCCGGGCTCCAGGTGTGGGGCGTCGTGCTGTCCGTCGTGGGGGCCACCGTCTCCGCCGTGGCACTCGCGGCCGGCGGCGTGCTATCGGTGGCCGAGGCCACGGCGTTGTTCCTGGCCACGCTCGCCTTCCAGTGGGAGGAGGTGCTGCGGCGGGTGTTCATGGCGAGGATGAGGTTCTGGACCCTCCTCCTGGTCGACGGCACCGCAGTCACCACCACCATCGGCGTCCTCGGCGCCGCGGCGGCTCTCGGGGCGCTGGACCTCCGGCTCTTCTTCCTCGCCGTGGCAGGCGGCCAGGCCGCCGGTGTGGCATGCGCGCTCCTCCTGCTCCCCCGTGAGGAGCGCCGCGTGGCGGGCCTGCGGGGTGCGGCGATGAGAGAGGTGCTCTCCTTCGGGGGTTGGCGGGGCGCGCAGGTCGCCGTGACGCCCCTCGGACTGACCGTCACGAGGCTTCTCGTGCTCTCGGTCGGGGGGTCGGCCGCTCTCGGCGAGGTCGAGGCGGCTCGGATCTTCGGAGCTCCGTCGCTGCTCCTCGTGCAGGGGCTCGGCTCCTACCTGCTCGCGGCCTTCGCACGGGACCGCGCGATGCCGCTGGGCGACCTGCGACGGGCGGCCGCCCGCGCGGCGACGCGCCTGTCGGTGACGGCCCTCGTGCTCGGCGTGCTCCTCGCCACGAGCGCGGCGCTCGTCGGGCACGTCGTGGTGGGACCCCGAGTCGACGTGCACCCCTGGACGGTCCTCGGCTGGGCCGCCTTCGCCGCCGCCGTCGGGACCATGCAGCCCTTCGCGGCAGCTGCGGTGACCCGCGGAAGGCAACGGGAGGTCCTCGCGCTGAGGTGCCTCGACGCCCTGATCGGTGTCGGGCTGCTCGCGGTGCTCCTCGTCGTCTTCGCCGCGCCGCCCTCGGTCACCCCCTACGTCCTGGCAGCAGGGCCACTCGCCGGAGGGCTGCTCATCCGACGGCTCCTCCTGGTCGGCGACCACCCGACGCCCGGGAAGGCCCGCCCATGACACGACGAACACCGGCCCGTGCCGTCGGAACCGGCCGCCGCCTCACGTCCGGCGAGGCGCTGGCCCTGCTGAGCGGAGCGCAGAAGGCCTCGCCCGGCACCCCGCTGTACTCACGTCTCGTCAACCGCCGCCTCGGCCGAGGTCTCGCGGTCCTGGCGCTGTTGCTCGGCGTGACTCCCAACACGGTGTCGATGGTCAGCGCCGCGTTCTCCTTCGCCGCCATCGGGGTCATCGCCGTCGCCACGCCGTCGACCACCGTCGCGGTGGCGGTCACGACCCTCCTGGTCATCGGCTACGGCCTGGACTCCGCTGACGGTCAGGTGGCCCGGGCGACGGGCGGCGGCTCACCGTTCGGCGAGTGGCTCGACCACATGATCGATGCGGCGAAGGTGGCGTCCCTGCATGCCGCCGTCGCGTGGAGTGCGCTGAGCCACACGGGCCCGTCACGCCTCCCGGTGGTGATCGCGCTCGTCTTCGGCGTCGTCGCCAGCGTGACGTTCTTCGGCATGATCCTCACCGACCAGCTCCGTCGGTCCGCCGGGCTGCCCAAGGACCGCCCGGGCTCGACGGCATCCGACCTGCTCCGGGCGGTGCTCGTGCTCCCGACCGACTACGGGCTGCTGTGCCTGGTCTTCCTCCTCTTCGGCTGGCCGGCGGCGTTCTTCCCCGCGTACGGGCTCCTGGCGGTCGGGAGCTCCGTCCTTCTTCTGATCGCAGCCCTTCGGTGGACCCGGCAGCTGCGCGGTCTGGCTCCACAGGGAGCACGACCATGAACCCGCTCCAGCCGCCCCGGTCGGTCCGCGGATACGTGCCCGGCGTCTTCGACATGTTCCACGTCGGCCACCTCAACGTCATCGCGGCGGCACGACCGCACTGCGACCACCTCATCGTGGGTGTGGTGACCGACGAGGTGGTGACCGCGGTCAAGGGTCGCCCGCCCGTGGTGCCCCTGGACGAGCGGATGGAGATCGTGGCTGCCCTGCGGGACGTGGACGAGGTCGTCGTCGACGTCCACCGGGACAAGTTCGACTCGTGGCGCGACATCGGCTTCGACGTCGTTTTCAAGGGGGACGACTGGGCGAAGACCGAGCGTGGCCGAAAGCTCGAGCGCGACCTCGCAACGGTGCGGGCGCGGGTCCACTACTTTCCCTACACCCGCCACACGTCCAGCACGATGCTTCGTGGCGTGCTCGGCGGGCTGTCCGACGAGCTCGTCGCCGCGAACGGCGGAGTCGTCGCCGAGGTGCCGTCGTGAAGCGGGTGCGCATCCTCGGCACCCACGGTGTGCCCGCGGCATACGGCGGTTTCGAGACCGCGGCCCAGGAGGTCGGTCTCTTCCTCGCGAGTCAGGGGTGGGACGTCCTCGTCTACTGCCAGATCCCTGGCACGGGGGCCGTCACGGAGGATCACTGGCACGGGCTCACCCGCGTCCTCGTGCCCGAGCCGCTGGCCGGGTGGAGGGGCACGGCGTCCTTCGACCTTCGCTGCATCCGGCACGTCCTGGCCTCGGCCACCGCGGACGACGTGTGCCTGACGTTCGGATACAACACCGGCGTCCTCAACGTCGGGCAGCGCCTCCGCGGCATCCCGAACGTCATCAACATGGACGGGATGGAGTGGACCCGACGGCGGTGGGGCCTGGTCCGCCAGGGCATCCTCCTCGCCAACGAGCGCTTCGCCGGGTTCGTCGGGAACGCCCTGGTCGCGGACCATCCGGTGATCCACGACTACCTCAGCCGCCACTTCGGCGCCTCGCGGGTGCACACCATCACCTATGGCGCGCACCCGGTGGACGACGCCTCGATCGCGCCCCTCGTCGATCTCGGCCTGGAGCCGGGGCGGTTCACCACGATGATCTGCCGGCCCATCCCGGAGAACTCCTGCCTCCAGATCGTCCGGGCCTGGTCCCGGCGGCCGAGGGGGCTGACGCTCGCGGTCCTCGGTGACTACCGCCCCGACGACCCCTACCACCGCGAGGTGCTGCGTGCGGCGGGTGGGGAGGTGCGCTTCCTCGGCGCTCTCCACGACCCCGCGGTGGTCGGGTCGCTTCGGCGACACGGTCGCCTCTACCTCCACGGCCACACCGTGGGAGGGACGAACCCGTCCCTGGTGGAGGCCATGGCGGCCGGCAACCCCGTCCTGGCCCGTCGCAACGTCTACAACACCTGGGTCGCGGGGGGCGGCGCGCTCTTCTTCGACGACGAGGACGAGCTCGACCACCACCTCGCAGCAGTCCTCGAGGACCGACCGACCCTCACACGGCTCGGCGAGTGCGCCCGTGCCCGCCACGCCGCCGAGTTCACCTGGGACCACATCGGTTCCCAGTACGAGGCGGTCCTCCATGCAGCGCTGGGACGCAGCAGCCGAACCCCACAGACAGGAACCGTCAGATGACACGGATCGCCCTCGTAGGCCTCGGGAAGATGGGCCTCTCGCACCTCTCGCTTCTCCGCCCGCTTCCCGATGTCGAGCTCGTGGGGGTGTGCGACTCCGCCGGCTACGTGCTGGACGTGCTCGAGAAGTACACCGGCATCCCGACGTTCACCGACTACGCGGACATGCTCCGCCGGGCCGCGCCCGAGGCCGTCGTCATCGCCACCCCCACGCACCTGCACGGTCCCATGGTCCGGGCTGCGGTGGAGCGCGGGATCCACGTGTTCTGCGAGAAACCCCTGGTGCTCGACCCGGTCGAGGGCGCCGAGCTGACCCGGCTGGCCGAGGCCCGAGGCGTCGTGACCCAGGTCGGCTACCACAACCGCTACGTCGGGACGTTCTGCGAGGTTCGCCGGCTCCTCGACCTCGGCGCGATCGGCCGCGTCCGCAGCGTCCTCGCCGAGGCGTACGGTCCGGTCGTGCTCAGGCCGGCCGGCCGGTCCTGGCGGTCGCGGCGCGGGTCGGGTGGCGGCAGCCTGTACGACTACGCCGCACACCCGCTGGACCTCCTCACGTGGTACCTCGGAGAGCCCTTGGGGGTCCGCGGCGCGCGCCTGACGAGCATCCACTCCAGTGAGACCGATGACGCCGTCGCGGCGACCATCGCCTACCCCGGTGCCACGGCGGTCCTCAACGTCGACTGGTCCGACGGGTCGCAGCGGAAGATGTCGACGCGGCTCACCCTGTGGGGTGAGAAGGGTCGGATCTTCGCGGACCGCCAGGAGGTGCAGGTGCACCTCTCGGGCAACGGTCCGGTGCCGGAGGGGTACGAACCGGGCTGGAACGTGCGGTTCGGCACGGACCTCACGCCGGCGCCGGCCTTCTACGTGCGCGGCGAGGAGTACTCGGCCCAGCTCGAGGACTTCGTGCGACGCGTCGCGAGCCACGAGGTGGCGGGACGGTCGACCTTCGCCACGGCGCTGTCCACCGACCGGCTCATCGCCGCCATCCGGGTGGCCGACGGGGCTCCGGACGGCGCGGAGACCACCACGACCAGTTCGCAGGTCAGCCTTCCCGCCGTGGGCTCGCCCGCGGTGAACGGCCGGACCCCGTCGAGCCGGCACCGGAACGGTCAGCCCGCACCGCTGGCCGTCATGCTTCGCTCCGTGGCGGGAAGCCTCGCCGGACTCCGGAGGTCGGCGTGAGCGGCTCAGGGCCTGCGGGCCAGTACGCCCTCGACCGCCTCCTCCTGGGCGACAACCAGTTCTTCGGCATCAACCACATGTCCGAGGAGAAGGCCCGGGCCCAGCAGCTCCGGTTCCAACGGCTCGATGCCGTGATGGCGGTCCTCGACGCCGCGCGGGACGAGGGCATCCACACCTTCATGTGCACGACGCACGACCGGGTGGGGGAGATCTGCGACGTCGTCCGAGCCGACCCCGCCGCCTACGGGGACATGGTGTTCCTGCCCTGCATGCCCTACGCGCACAAGTACGCGAACGCGGTGACCGAGGACGGCATCCTCGGCACGTTGCGCCGATTCCTCCCCGACGGGGGCTCGCTCGGCGCCGCCCTGCGAGGGACGAGGCAGCTGGCGGCCAAGGACGTCGAGGGTGTGGCGACCCTCCTCGTCGACGCCGAGCTGCGCATGTTCGAGGGCCTGCGCACCCCGGTCGTGTGGATGCAGAACGTCGTCGTCGACCTGCTGCTCGGGCTGGGGTTCTACGACGCCTTCACGATGTTCGCGGACCACGTGCGGCTGCGTCATGGAGCCGAGCCGGGGTTCATCACGATGAACCTCCCCGCGCTCCTGGACGCCCTCGAGACGGCCGGCGTCGAGAACCCGCTCGTCTGCTCGAACATCAACAAGCTCGGCTTCCGCATGTCCGGCGGGGTCGACGCGTACCTCGATGCCCTCGAACGCCGCCCGTTCCGCGCGGTGGCGATGTCCGTGTTCGCCTCGGGAGCCATCCCGGCCGAGGAGGCGATCGAGTGGGTCTGTGCCCTGCCGAACCTCGAGTCCATCGTGTTCGGTGCCTCCAGTGCCCGGAACATCCAGCACACCCGGCGCCTCGTCGACGAGTTCTGGGTGGAGCCGGCCGGTCGCCGGCGACCCGAGGGCCGGGTGCCCGCGAGGAGCTCGCCGTGACCGAGGTGCTGACGGTGGGGGCGCTGGCGAAGGAGCTGCTGGCGCGCTGGATGCTGCTCGCAGCGTGCGTCCTCGTGGGCCTGGGCATGGGCCTGACCTATGCGATCACGACACCGGACGCCTACACCTCCACTGCCGTGCTCGTCGTGATGTCCGGCGCCCCGGACGAGGACGGGTACTACCAGGCAGCCCAGCTGGCGGAGAAGCGGGCGGCCATGTACCCGACGCTCCTCGCCTCACCGCAGGTGGTGGACCGGACCCGGACCGAGCTGGGCCTGGACATCCCGACGGCGGCGCTGCGCTCCAGGCTGTCGGCCACGAACACCACCGAGACACCGCTCATCGAGGTGTCGGCCACTGCCGAGTCCCCTGACCTCGCTCGTCGGATGGCAGACAGCGCCGCCGGCTTCCTGGCCGACTACGCCATCGCGCTCGAGAAGAAGGGCTCGGGGAACTCCGAGGTGTCGGTGCAGAAGGCGGTGCCTGCTGCCGTGCCGACTGCTCCGTCGACGCCGTCCCCGCTCGTCCTGGGCGGGCTCGGCCTCCTCGCCGGGTTGGCTGCAGGTGTGGGCCTGGTCCTCCTGCTGCGAGCTCAGTCGTCGTTCCGCCGCGGTCGGCAGAGTCCCTTGCCCGTCGTCTCACCGTCACCTGATCCGCACGCGCAGGCGGAACCCACCACTGCGCCACTCCCTGCGCCGCCGCCCGGGAACGCGGTCGACGCGACGGGTCCGGAGCCGGAGGGTGTCGACGAGGTATCCCCTGCAGCTGGACACAGGAAGCCGTCCCCGGTCCGGTTGGCGACCCAGGCCGGCCGGGTGATCGGGACGCCCGCGTCCACCGGGCCGACGAAGGCGGCCGCGGCGGCGGGGTCGGCCAAGGGGGCCGAGGCGACCGGGTCCACGAAGGCGGCCGGGTCCCCCGGGTCCAGGAAGGACGCCGGGTCCCCGAACGCGGCCGAGGCGACCGGGGCCGCCGATGCGGCCAAGCCGGCGAAGTCCCCCGCTCCCGCGGAAGGGGGGGCCACCAAGGCCACCGCGGCGGAGAGGGACACCGGCGCGGCCGAGGAGACCGGAGGGATGAAGAAGACGACCGAGGCGGCGCCGAGCGGCGGCCCCCCGGGGCGGCGTGACCTCGAGCTCCTCACCCGCCCGAAGGCCCAGAAGTCGGTGGAGGACGCCCATACCGAAGCTCTCGACGCGCAGGGCGCATCCCGCCCCAAGACCGCGCTCATGGCGCTCGCGTCGGCGGAGGACACCGACGCCCCCGACGCCCGGAAGCGCGTGGGGGGTGACTGAGCCGATGCCTCGTGCCTGGCCCCCCGCCGGTGCCCTGGTGGTCTGCCTGCTGACCGCCTCGGCGCTGGTGCCGTGGCGCGCCGACGCCCTCTACACCGGGGGAGCCGACCCGGTCGTCGTGGCCAAGGCGGGCCTGACCGCGATCGCCCTGTGCCTTGCCCTGCTCGTCGCACGCGCGCGCGGACAGGTGCACGATGTCCCCGCTGCCCCCTTCGTCTGGGTCGCCACCATCCTCGCCATCTCGGTGCTGGGCGCCGCCTTCGACGGCCGGGGCGTTCCCACGGCGGTCCTGGCCGTTCGTGTGCTCATGGTGGTCCTCATCGTGGGCGTCCTCCACAGCACGTACCGTCCGCTGGACGTGCTGCACGCGGTCGTCGTCGCCTTCGGGGTGCTCGTGTCGGTCGCCACGGTGACGACTCTGCTCCTGGGCACCACCGGCCGTCTCCACGGAGGCCTGCCGCCGCTGCACGCGAACGAGCTGGCCGCCCTGGCAGTGGTCTGCCTCGTCTGGGTGGTCGCCCGCTTCTTCCGCGGCGAGGACCGTCCGACGTCGGCCGTGGTCGTCGCCGGCTTCGTCGCGGTCGTCCTGTTCACCCAGTCCCGGACGTCCCTCGCGGCCGGGGCCACCGCCCTGGTCATCGTCGCGCTGTTCGCCACCCGCGTCCGCCTGGTCGTGGCCGCAGCCGTCCTCTGGGTGGTGGCGGTGGTCTTCGGCCTCCTCACCCTCAGCACGGCTGTCGACCAGCTGCTCACCCGAGGGGACGGCGGGGCGGCACAGCTCGGGACGTTCGCCAACCGCATGTACGCCTGGGAGGCCGCCATGGCGCCTGGTCAGTCGTTCTGGCACACGTGGTTCGGTGGAGGGCTCGCCCAGAAGACGGTCGAGGTCGCGGGACAGCCCTGGACGTCCCAGGTGCTCGACAGCAGCTGGGTGTCGGCCCTGGTGCAGTCCGGGCGGGTCGGTCTCGCCGTCAGCGCCCTCTGGGTCGTCGCCATCCTCGTCGGGCTCCTTCGCGTGCACCGCGACTGGCGCGGCATGACCATCGCCCTCACCGCGTTCCTCGCGCTGCGCGGGTTCCTCGAGAGCGGCCTCTTCGACGCGACGACCTCCTTCCTGCTCCTCGTGACGCTCGCCTTCACCGCCGCCTCCTACACGGTGACCGAGCCTCTGATCCGCCAGGAGCCGGACCGCGCTGCCGCGCAGCCGATCTCCACCGAAGGCGACTGGTCGCATGGCCGGAGCACAGCTGCGGAGGTGAGCCATGCCTGACTCGTTGCGAGTCCTTTTCGTCAACCCCGGCGCGGACGTCTACGGCTCGGACCTCCAGATGCTGGAGAGCGTCCGCGCGCTCGTGCGGTCGGGCCATGAGGTGCTGCTGCTCGCCGCGGACGCAGGTCCACTGCTCGATGCGGCCAGCGCCGCCGGTGCGGAGGTTCGCGTCACGCCGTTCCCGGTGATCCGGCGCTCGTACCTGTCCGTCACGGGCGTCTCGCGGCTGACGTCTCAGGTCGCCACCCGGTTCCCCCAGATGCTGCGGTACGTGCGCGGCGCCCGGTGCGACCTCGTCTACGTCAACACCATGACGATCCCGTGGTGGGTGCTCGCGGCTCGGCTGGCTGGGGTGCCGGTGCTCTGCCACGTCCACGAGGCGGAGGACGCCGACGCCCTGTGGTTGCGACGAGGGATGACCGCACCGCTGTTCCTCGCGGACCGGGTGGTGCTCAACTCGCGCACCGCCGCCGGAGTGGCGCACGAGGTGTGCCCCTCGCTGCATGCCTCGTCGACCGTCGTCCTCAACGGGATGCCGGACCGTACCCAGCCGTGTGTGCCGCCCCCGCAGGGAGAGCGGCCGCGCCTGGCGCTCGTGGGCCGACTGTCCGAGCGCAAGTCGCAGCACGTGGCCGTCGCCGCCGTCGACGTGCTGCGGCGGCGCGGGGTGGAGGTCGACCTCGAGCTCGCTGGCACGGTCTACCCCGGCAACGAGGCGTACGAGAGGCGGCTGCGGACCATGGTCGCGACCCTCGGCCTCGAGGAGCGGGTGCGGTTCAGTGGCTACGTCGCACCCTCGTCCACCGTGTTCGACCGCGCGGACATCGCCCTGTCCCTGTCGGAGCGGGAGTCCCTGGGCAACGTCGTCCTCGAGGCTCAGCTCGCGGGGCGGCCGGTCATCGCCACGCGGACCGGCGGCCACCTGGAGACGATCGAAGATGGCTGCACCGGGCTCCACGTGCCCGTCGGGGACCCCGAAGCCCTCGCCGCGGCTGTCGAAACCCTCATCGCCGATCCGGCGCGCGCCGACCGGCTGGCACGGGCCGGCCGCGAGTCGGCCCGCCGGTGCTTCGGCGTCGAGCGCTATCGCGACGAGATCGTGTCCGTCGTCCACGAGGTGGCGCGCCCACACCACCCGCGGGTCGCCAGTGACCCGACGCCGGCGACGCGCGCTCACGAGCTGTCACCCCGGCATCCGGACGTCGTGGCCACGACGGCGCGTGACGGCCAGCAGTCCCCCAGCACCGCAAGAACCCCCGGCCGCTCCAGGCGGCACGACAGAAGGACACCCGCATGAACAGGTCCTCCAGCGCTCGCCTCCGGTGGGGCGCGACTCTCCTGACGGCCGCCGCGCTCACGCTCGCCGGGCCGGCAGCCAGCACCGCCGCTGCGGCAGTGCCCACGGCGACCGAGGCCGTCGCGGAACCACCACCGCCCACCGTGACGGCCGACGCCCTGCCCTCGTGGCAGATCAACGGCGTGGTCTGGAGCCAGGCGATCGTGGGCGACACGGTGTTCGTCACCGGGTCCTTCACTCGCGCCCGGCCTCCCGGTGTCGCTCCGGGCGGGGCCGGGGAGGTCGCCGCGAACAACATCTTCGCGTACAGCCTGTCGACGGGGAACCGCGTCGCGTCCTTCGCGCCGTCCCTCAACGCCCAGGGACTCGTGATCCGGGCGTCCCTCGACGGGACCCGCCTCTACGTCGGCGGTGACTTCACCGCTGTCAACGGTCTGGCGCGCGGGCACGTGGTCGCTCTCAACGCGTCCGACGGTTCGGTCGTGGGGTCCTTCGCGCCGAACGTCGGTGGTCAGGTGCGTGGGATCGGTGTCACCACCTCGACTGTCTACGTCGGCGGCAACTTCATGTCGGCGAACGGCGTCAGCCGTACCCGACTGGCCGCCTTCTCGACGGCCAACGGGGCGATGACGTCCTGGGCCCCTCGGGCCGAGGGAGGCTACGTGTGGACCATGACCATGTCGCCGGACCGCTCCCGCGTCATCCCCGGAGGTTCCTTCACCACACTCAGCGGAACCCCGGCCTACGGGATGGGGTCGGTGAACGCCGCCGACGCCACCGTGAACCCTTGGCCGGCGCAGGAGAAGATCCGCACGGCGGGAGCGAACGGCGCCATCACCTCGCTCAAGAGCGACGGCACGCAGGTCTACGGCACGAGCTACGCCTTCGGCGCGGGTGCGGCCTACGAGGGCACCTTCGCGATCGACCCCACCACCGGCGAGATCAACTGGCAGAACGACTGCCTCGGCGACACCTACGACATCGCGGCGGCGGGTCCCGTCCTCTACAACGTCTCGCACCAGCACGACTGCACCGTCGTCGGCGGCTGGCCCGACACCGACCCGCGCGTCCGCTGGCAGAAGGCCGGGGCCTCCTACTCCTACGCGACCGACATCCAGACGAAGGACGACGCCTACGGCTGGGCCAGCAGCTACGGCCTCCTCGGGCTGCCCTACGCCAAGCTCGTCCACTGGTACCCCAACTTCGCCTTCGGCTCGTACACAAGCGGTCGCCAGGCGGGTTGGGCTGTCGACACGTCGAGCGACGGCCAGTGGGTCGTCGTCGGCGGCGAGTTTCCCCGGGTCAACAACGTGGCGCAGCAGGGCATCACCCGCTTCCGGATGAAGGCCGGCGCCCCGAACAAGGTCGGCCCGTCGTACTCCACCGTCCCGGCCACTCCCACCCCGACGACCTCCGCCGTCTCGCTGTCAGCCGGCGAGGTCCGGGTCTCCTTCGGCTCGGCCTGGGACTACGACGACGAGACGCTGAAGTACGAGGTGCTGCGCAACAACAACACCTGGGTCCACACCCAGACGGCGAAGTCCAACTTCTGGACCCTGCCGCGTCTCGGCTTCGTCGACAAGGGCCTGACCCCGGGGACCAGCGTCCGCTACCAGGTCCGGATCACCGACGCCGCCGGCAACGTCCTCTGGAGCCCGGTGTCCCCGACCGTGACGGTCGGCACGGGGGCACCGAGCGCCTACGCCGCCTCGGTGCGCGACGACGGTGCGGAGCACCTGTGGCGCCTCGGTGAGAGCTCCGGCGCCACGGTCCTCGACCACGCCGGGTTCGACGACGCCACCCTCAGCGGCGGGTACACCCGCGGCCAGACGGGTGCGCTCATCGGCGAGTCCGACGGCTCGACGGCCTTCAACGGTTCCGACGGGGTCGCGGTCAACTCGGCTGCCGTCGAGGGTCCGAACGTCTTCAGCGTCGAGGCGTGGTTCCGCACGACGACCGGCTCCGGCGGCAAGATCGTCGGCTTCGGCAACAACGCCACGGGGACGAGCACGAACTACGACCGGCACATCTACATGTCGCCCAACGGCCGGGTCACCTTCGGGGTCTGGAACAACGGCGCCTACACGGTGACCACCCCGAACGCGCTCAACGACGGCGAGTGGCACCACGTCGCCGGGACCATGGGCCCGGAGGGCGTGACGCTGTACGCCGACGGCATCAAGATCGGCACGAACGGCATGACGAGCGTCGCGCAGCCCTACCAGGGCTACTGGCGCATCGGCGGCGACAGCGCGTGGGACGGCAACCCGTACTTCGCCGGAGACATCGACGAGGTCGCGGTCTACCCGACGTCCCTCGACCGCACCTCCGTGCAGGACCACTACCGCGCCAGCGGCCGCACGCTCGACGTGCCGACCCGTCCGGCCGACGCCTACGGCGCGGCGGTCTGGGACGCCGACCCGGAGGTGTACTTCCGGCTCGACGAGAACGGCGGCACCGTCGCGAAGGACTCGTCACCCAACGGGCAGAACGGGATCTACACCCCGACCGGAGTGACCTACGGCGTCTCGACCCCGGTCGACGGGAGCGCCTCCGCCGTCACCTTCGACGGCCAGTACCCGACGGGCGTCGCCACGGGCAGCGACATGGGCGCACCGCCGGGCGCATTCACCCACGAGCTCTGGTTCAGGACGACCACCACGAGCGGCGGCAAGCTCATCGGCAAGGGATGCTCCCAGACGGGCAACAGCGGCTGCTACGACCGACACGTGTGGATGGAGAACTCGGGCCAGCTGAGCTTCGGTGTGTGGACCGGGATGATGAACATCGCCACGAGCCCCGCGGCATACAACGACGACGCCTGGCACCACGTGGTGGCCAGCCAGGGACCGGACGGGATGCGCCTCTACGTGGACTCCGCCCTCGTCGCCACGAACCCCGAGACCTCGGCCGAGGGCTCGGCGGGTTACTGGAGGATCGGCGGCGACAGCCGGTGGTCCGGGGACTCCGACTGGTTCGCCGGCTCGATGGACGAGGTGGCCGTGTACCGCCGTGTGCTCACGCCGACGGAGGTCACCGGTCACTTCCGGACCGGCGGCGGCCTCCTGCCCAACGAGAGTCCCACCGCGGCCTTCACCGAGAGCACCTCGTACCTCACGGTGGACGTGGACGCCTCGACGTCCACCGACCCGGACGGCTCGGTGTCCTCGTACGCGTGGGACTTCGGTGACGGGGCTACCGGTTCCGGGAAGACGGCCTCGCACACCTACGCGGGGGCCGGGACGTACACGGTGACCCTCACCGTCACCGACGACCGGGGCGGAACCGCGACGACGACGCGATCGGTCACCGTCGTCGCCAACGAGCCGCCGACCGCCCGCCTGACCCACACGGAGTCGGGTCTCACGGTCTCGGTGGACGGGCGTGGGTCGAGCGACCCGGACGGCTCCATCGCGTCCTACGCGTGGACCCTCGGAGACGGGAGCACCGCGACAGGTGGCACGGCATCCCACACGTATGCCGCCGCCGGGACCTACCCCGTGACGCTCACCGTCACGGACGACGCCGGTGCCAGGGCGACGACGACCGCGTCGGTGACCGTCGTGCCGCCAGCCAACGAGTCCCCGACGGCCTCGTTCACCGCGGCCGTGTCGGGGACCTCGGTGGCGGTCGACGCCTCGGCGTCGAGCGACCCGGACGGGACCGTCGCGTCCTATGCGTGGGACTTCGGTGACGGTGGATCGGGAACGGGCGTGACCACGAGCCACGCCTACGCGGTGGGCACCTACACCATCACGCTCACGGTGACGGACGACAAGGGCGCCACTGGCACGACCACGCGGTCCGTGACCGTTCGTGACCCGGTGCTGGCCGCGGACGACTTCGAGCGCACGGTCGCGAACGGCTGGGGCACCGCGGACGCCGGTGGCGCGTGGACGCTCGGCGGCCCGGCCGACCGGTGGTCCGTCTCCTCCGGTCAGGGCCGACTTCTGCTCAACGCCGGCAACGGGTACACCGCCTCCCTGCCGTCCCTGTCCACCTCGAACGCCGACGTACGGGTGTCCGTGGCGACCGACAAGGCGCCCACCGGTGGTGGCCAGTACGTCAGCGTCCTCGGGCGGCGGGTGAGCTCGACGACCGACTACCGGGCGAAGCTGCACCTGGCCTCAAACGGGACCGTCTCGCTGTGGGTGGCACGGATGGCGGGCGGCACCGAGACGCTGGTGTCCGGCGGCCGGGTCACCGGGCTCGCGTACGCGGTGGGCGACCGGTTGGAGGTGCGGCTCTCCGTCACCGGAACGAACCCGACGACGGTCCGGGCCAAGGTGTGGAAGGCAGGGACGACCGAGCCGACGGCGTGGAGCACCAGCGGCACCGACTCCACCGCCGCGCTCCAGGCCCCGGGGGCGGTGGGTCTCTACTCCTACCTCTCCGGGAGCGTCACGAACGGCCCCGTGGTCTTCTCCGTCGATGCGCTGAGGGTGGTCTCGCCGTAGCAGCAGGGCACGAGCCGGCGGCGGCGGACGTCGGCAGGTCTGGCCTCCGCCGCAGGTTGCGGTGTGCAGGGAGGGTCGGTGCCCACGACTAGAATCGCCGGAATGCCGTCGCTCTCCGCCCTGCGGGCGCGCGTCTCCGCGCTCGCCGGCACCTCCCGCCTGCGGGAAGACCTGGCCGTCCCCGGCGCCGAGGTGACTGCCGCCGCGCCCCCGGGCGCTCGGCACCTCGTCGTCTCCGCGCTGGCGCCTCCACCGGGCGGTGTCCCGGTGCTCGCGGTCACCGCGACAGGACGTGAGGCGGAGGACCTCCAGGCGGCCCTGGAGTCGAGCCTCGGCCCGGGTGTGGTCGGCCTCTTCCCCTCCTGGGAGACCCTGCCGCACGAGCGGCTGAGCCCGCGCAGCGACACCGTGGGGCAGCGCCTGTCCGTGCTCCGCCGACTGGCCCACCCGGACGCGGGTGACGAGTCCCACGGTCCCTTGGTGGTCGTCGTGGCCCCGGTTCGCGCCCTCCTCCAGCCGATCTCCAAGGGCCTGGGCGACCTGCGGCCGGTCGCCCTGTCGGCCGGGGACGACGTGCCGCTCGAACGTGTCGTCGAGGACCTCGCCGCGGCCGCGTACTCGCGCACGGACCTCGTCGAGCGGCGCGGCGAGTTCGCCGTGCGCGGCGGCATCCTCGACGTCTTCCCGCCCACCGAGGAGCACCCGTTGCGGGTGGAGTTCTGGGGGGACACCGTCGAGGAGATCCGCTGGTTCACGGTGGCCGACCAGCGCTCACTCCAGATCGCCGAGCACGGGCTGTGGGCACCACCGTGTCGCGAGCTGCTCCTGACGGAGGTCGTGCGCCAGCGGGCCGCAGCCCTCGCCGACCACCTTCCCGGCGCGGCCGACCTGCTGGAGAAGCTGGCCCAGGGCATCGCGGTCGAAGGCATGGAGTCCCTCGCCCCGGCCTTGGTCGACGGCATGGAGACCCTGCTGGACGTCCTGCCGAACGACGCGGTGCTCGTCGCCTGCGACCCCGAGCGGATCCGCACCCGTGCCCACGACCTCGTGGCGACGAGCCAGGAGTTCCTCGACGCCGGGTGGGCGAACGCCGCCAGCGGCAACAGCGTGCCGATCGACCTCCAGGCGGTGTTGGGCACCGCGTCCTTCCGGACCCTGGCCGAGGTGCGGGCGCAGGCACGAGAGCTCGGCGTCCGCTGGCTCGACCTCACACCCTTCGCCGGGGACGAGGAGGGCGAGACCATCGACCTCGGCCTCGCGCCCTCACCGACCTTCCGGGGCGACACCGAGGAGGCGGTCGCCGAGCTGCGGCGGCTCGTCGCCGACCACTGGTCCGTGGTCGCGGCCACGGAAGGCCCCGGGCTGGCCAAGCGCGTCGCCGAGGTGCTCGCCGAGCACGACGTTCCACACCGCCTCGACACGGAGGAGGCGGACCCCCGTCCCGGCGTCGTGACGGTGACGACCGGCGCTGCCGGCCCGGGCTTCCTCGTGCCCGCGGAGCGGCTCGCCGTCATCACCGAGAGCGACCTCACCGGCTCGGCGGGCGGGTCGGGGACGTCGACCAAGGACATGCGTCGGATGCCGTCTCGGCGGCGCAACCAGGTGGACCCCCTCCAGCTGCGGCCGGGTGACTTCGTCGTCCACGAGCAGCACGGCGTGGGGCGGTTCGTCGAGATGGTGCAGCGCACGGTCGCCGGCGCCACCCGTGAGTACCTCGTGCTCGAGTACGCCCCGTCCAAACGGGGGCAGCCCGGCGACCGGCTCTACGTGCCGACCGACCAGCTCGACCAGGTCACCCGCTACGTGGGCGGGGAGCAACCGAGCCTCCACAGGATGGGGGGCTCGGACTGGCACCAGACGAAGAGCCGCGCCCGCCGCTACGTCCGGCAGATCGCCGCCGAGCTCATTCGTCTGTACTCGGCCCGCATGGCCACGGCCGGGCACGCCTTCGGACCAGACACCCCGTGGCAGCGAGAGCTCGAGGACGCCTTCGCCCACGTCGAGACCCCCGACCAGCTGAGCACGATCGACGAGGTCAAGGCCGACATGGAGCGGCCCGTGCCGATGGACCGACTCGTCTGTGGCGACGTGGGGTACGGCAAGACCGAGATCGCGGTCCGGGCGGCGTTCAAGGCGGTCCAGGACGGCAAGCAGGTCGCCATCCTGTGCCCGACGACCCTGCTCGTGCAGCAGCACGTCAACACCTTCACCGAGCGGTATGCCGGGTTCCCCGTCGTCGTCCGCGCGCTGTCCCGCTTCCAGAGCGACCGCCAGGCGAAGGCGGTGCTCGACGGTCTGGCTGCAGGATCGGTCGACGTCGTCATCGGCACCCACCGCATCCTGTCGGGGGAGGTCCGGTTCAAGGACCTCGGCCTCGTCGTCATCGACGAGGAGCAGCGCTTCGGCGTCGAGCACAAGGAGCAGCTCAAGGCGCTGCGCACCTCCGTCGACGTCCTTGCCATGTCGGCCACGCCGATCCCGCGCACGCTGGAGATGGCGGTGACCGGCATCCGCGAGATGTCGACCCTGCAGACGCCGCCGGAGGAGCGCCACCCGGTGCTCACCTACGTCGGCTCCTACGACGAGAAGACGCTCACGGCCGCCATCCGCCGTGAGCTCATGCGGGAGGGGCAGGTCTTCTTCGTGCACAACAAGGTGTCGACGATCGAGAAGGCCGCCGCGCGGATCCGGCAGCTCATCCCGGAGGCCCGGATCGCCGTGGCCCACGGGAAGATGGGCGAGCACCGTCTGGAGCAGGTGGTCCTCGACTTCTGGGAGAAGCGTTTCGACGTCCTCGTGTGCACGACCATCGTGGAGACCGGCCTGGACATCTCGAACGCCAACACCCTCATCGTCGAGCGATCGGACCGCCTCGGCCTCTCCCAGCTCCACCAGCTGCGAGGGCGGGTCGGACGCGGCCGTGAGCGGGCGTACTCCTACTTCCTCTACCCTCCGGAGGCTCCGCTCACCGAGACCGCCCTGGACCGGCTCCAGACGATCGCCAGCCACACCGACCTCGGGTCCGGGATGCACGTCGCGATGAAGGACCTCGAGATCCGTGGCGCCGGCAACCTCCTCGGTGGCGAGCAGTCGGGCCACATCGCCGGTGTGGGCTTCGACCTCTACGTCCGTCTCGTCGGGGAGGCCGTCGCCGACTTCCGCGGCGACACCGACGAGAGCCCCACGGAGATCAGGATCGAGCTCCCGGTCGACGCGCACCTGCCGCACGACTACGTCCCCCACGAGCGGCTGCGCCTGGAGATGTACAAGAAGCTCGCCGCGGTCGTCGACGAGGTCCAGCTCGCCGACATCGAGGCGGAGCTCGTCGACCGCTACGGCGCTCCCCCCGAGGCCGTGCGCAACCTCCTCGAGGTGGCGCGGCTGCGCACGGTGGCGCGAGCCGGGGGAGTCGCCGACATCAGCGTCCAGGGGAACCACGTCCGGTTCGGTCCGGTCGAGCTCCGTGAGAGCCAGCAGCTGCGTCTCCAGCGCCTTCACCCCGGGTCGATCGTCAAGGCGTCGCTGGGCACGGTCCTCGTGCCCAAGCCGATGACGGCACGCGTGGGGGGACGACCGCTGCGCGACCGTGAGGTCCTCAGCTGGGCTGGTGACGTCATCCGGTCGGTCGTCATGGACAATGTGGGGCAGGCCGCCCGGGTGGCCACCGCCCGCGCCTAGCGGGACCGACCTCGAAAGGACAGCACGTGACCCCCACCGTCCGCCGATCCGTCGCGGTCCTGGCCCTCGGCACCGCGCTCGTCGCGACCGGCTGCGGCTCGACCACCGCGGACCGCGCCGCCGTGGTCGACGGAACCGTCATCCGCGAGACGGACCTCCAGGCGGCGATGTCCGAGATCAACGGGATGGACCCGGCGCTGCTCCAGGACCAGCTCACCCCCAGCGGGACCCTCACCGCGCTCGTCCAGGCCCCTGTCGTCCTCGACTACCTCGCGGGCAAGGGCGTCGTCGTGTCGGACTCGGTCGCCTCCCGTGAGGCAGCGGACCGGGGGGTCGCCGAGCCGAGCGACGGCACGCTCCAGGTCATCAAGCTCGCCTCGGCGATCTCCGCCGCCCAACAGTCCGGCTCGCTGACCGAGTCCGACGGCCAGGCCCTGACCGAGCAGCTCCGCTCGCAGGACGTCGAGGTCAACCCCCGCTACGGGGCCTTCGACCCGGACACCGCGTCGATCCAGCTCGGGCAGCCCTCGTGGGTCGAGGCGTTCGACGCCGGCCAGTGACCGTCGCGCAGGTGAGCGTCGGCCGCCTGGGACTGCTCCTCACCTCGCCCCGCGTCGCACCGGGGCTCCTGTCGCATTCCGCCTGGGAAGCGGTGAGGTCCTCGAGCGTCCGCCTCGCGCGCACCCTCGACGACCCGCTCGTCGAGGCGCTCGACGAGTCCGGGTTCAGCGTCGAGGAGGTCGGCGACGCCTCACCACCGGAGCTCGCCCGCCGTCTCGTCGACCTCGCCACCGCCGCCCCTGTCCTGTGGCTCGGGTCGTCCGACGGCGATCCCGGCCTCGCCGACGCGGTCGCTGCAGAGGTGTCACGCCTCGAGGCGCCGCCGGACGTCGAGGTGGTCGTCGGGTCATGGGACGTGCAGGGTGGCCGCCTCCTCGACGTCGTCGCGACGCTGGACCGGCTGCGCTCGCCGGGCGGCTGCCCGTGGGACGCCGAGCAGACGCACGAGAGCCTGGCGCCCTACCTCGTGGAGGAGGCCCACGAGGTCGAGCACGCCATCGCGACCGGTGACCGCGCCCACCTCGCGGAGGAGCTCGGTGACGTCCTCCTCCAGGTGGTCTTCCACGCCCGGGTCGCGGAGGAGTCCGACGACGAGGCATTCGACATCGACACGGTCGCCGGGCTCCTCGTCGAGAAGCTCGTCCGTCGCCACCCGCACGTGTTCGGCGACGGCGATGCGACGACCCCCGCTGAGGTCGAGCAGGCCTGGGAACGCATCAAGGCCGAGGAGAGGGGAACCGGTGCCGACGGCGACGACACCGCTGACCTCCTGCACGGCATCCCCGACTCGCTGCCCGGAGAGCTCGCCGCGGAGAAGGTCCTTGCCCGGGTCAGGCGGCGAGGCCTCGCGCCGACGCCGTCGACCCTGGAGGCGGTGGCGACGACCAGGGCCGAACTCGCGACGGCCGAGGAGCGAGTCCGCGCGGCCCTGCGAGGTCTCGCCGCGGAGGCAGGGCGAAGCGGCGCAGAGGACTCGTCCAGCAGCTAGCTCCCGGCTCAGCAGGGCTCGCCCCCCCGTGCCGGTCGTGTCGTCGTCCTGCGCGCTCCTCGCGTCGGACGTATCAGGGTTGGGGGTCGCGCCTCTTCTTGGCATCGGACCCGTTCGGATCCGGACCTACATCACCACTCCAGCCCCGGAGCACCAAGGAGAACGATCCACATGTCGCACACCACCATTCTTCGCCGCACCGGCTCTGCGCTCGGCGCCACCGCCCTCCTCGGCGTCGTGCTGGCTGCCCCGGCCATGGCGGGCCAGGAGGCGGGCCCCGACACCGCCGGCACCCAAGCCACCACTGCCACCGGTGGTTCCATCCACGGCCTCGACCGCTTCCAGCGCGAGGGTGTCATGGCTGACACGACGGAAGGCAACGGAGGCGTCAACGGCCTCCACCGCTTGCGGCGCGAGGGAGTCTCAGGCGGTATGGACCGCGAGCGCCAGCTGGGCGGCTTCACGTACTCCACTGAGGTCTCCACTCTCCCGCAGGGGAGCTCCCCGCAGGGCGCGACCAAGCCGTCCACGCCCACGGTCGTCCGCATCGAGAACGACACCATCGAGTACCTCCAGGTCGGTGCCGGCGTCCTCGCCGGAGCTGCGCTCGTGGGAGCCGGCGTGGCCGTCGCCTCACGCAGGAACCACCGGGGTCTCACGCCGGCGTGACCGGCGTCCACACCGCACCACCAGAGGCCGGCACGCCGCAGGGCGTGCCGGCCTCTCGGCGTCCGGCTTCCTCCGCTCCGTGACGCACCCGCTCCTCTAGTCTGCTGCGGTGCCCGACCATCCCGCCCGTGTCCTCGTCGTCGGCGGCGCGGTGCTGGACACCAAGCTGCGCACAACCGGGACGCCCGTGCTGGGCACGAGCAACCCCGGCAGCGCCTCGTGGACGCCCGGCGGCGTCGGTCGGAACATCGCAGAGAACCTCGCGAGGCTCGGGAGGGCGACGGTGCTCCTGACCGCGGTCGGCGACGACATCGCGGGCGAAAGCGTCCTGGGCCGCACGGCAGCCGCAGGCGTCGACTGCCGGCACGTCGTCATCTCGAGCCACCCGACCGGCACGTACGCGGCCGTGCTCGACGACGATGGCGACCTGCTCGTCGCGGTCGCGGACATGCGTGCCACCGACGAGCTCGCGGTGGTGGACCTCGCCGCGCTGCCGGGCCTGCTCGCGACATCCGGTGCCGTGGTGGCCGACGCCAACCTCGACACCGAGGTCGTCCGATGGGTGGTGGCAGCAGCCGCGGCGGCGGGGGTGCCAGTGGTCCTCGAACCGGTCAGCGTGGCGAAGGCGACCGGGCTCGCTGCGGTGCTGGATGACGGACAACCGGTCCACACCGTGACACCCAACGTCGACGAGCTGGCCGCACTCGTCGGCGCCCACCTGGCGGACACCGTCGACGACGTCGTGCGCGCGGCCCGGCGCCTGCACGAGCGGGGCGTCGAGCACGTGTGGGTCCGGCGAGGGAGGCGGGGGAGCCTGCTGTCGACCCGAGCGCGCGTCGACGTGTCGCGGGTGGTCCTCGTCGGCGCCCCGCCGGTGGAGGTCGCCGACGTCACAGGCGCGGGTGACTCGATGACCGCGGGCTACGTCCACGCCCTGCTCGACGGCGCCGACGTCGTGGAGGCGGCCCGCTACGGGCAGGTGCTCGCCGCCCTCACCTGCGCGTCGCCCGACACCGTCCGCGCCGACCTCACCGAGGCGCTCGTCACCGCCCGGCTCACCGCCAGCCACCCCCCCACCGAGGAGCTCGTCCGATGACCACCACCGCACGCCCGCCCCACCCGATGCTGCGCATCGCCACCGAGGTCGCCGAGGCGCTCGCCGTGGGCACGCCGGTCGTCGCGCTGGAGTCCACGATCATCAGCCACGGGATGCCCTACCCCCACAACGTCGCGATGGCCCGCGAGGTGGAGCAGATCGTGCGGACCGGGGGCGCGGTCCCCGCCACGATCGCCGTCCTGGAGGGACAGCCCACCGTCGGCCTGGCCGACGACGAGCTCGAGCTCCTGGGGTCCCACGCGGAGGTCCGGAAGGTCAGCGTGCGTGACCTGCCGTACGTCGTCGCCACCCGATCGCACGGTGCGACCACCGTCGCGAGCACGATGCGGATCGCCGGGCTGGCCGGCATCCGCGTCTTCGTCACCGGCGGTCTCGGCGGCGTGCACCGGGGCGCAGAGGTGTCGATGGACGTGTCCGCCGACCTCACCGAGCTCTCGCGCACCGAGGTCGCCGTGGTCTCGGCCGGGGTGAAGTCGATCCTCGACATCGCCCGCACCCTCGAGGTCCTCGAGACACTCGGCGTGCCGGTCGTGGGGTACGGCACCGACGAGTTCCCCTCGTTCTACTCGCGCTCCAGCGGCGTCCCGGCGCCGATGCGGCTGGACACGCCCGAGGAGGTCGCGGCGCTCATGCGAGCCACGTGGGACCTCGGCCTGGGCAGCGGCATCGCCGTCGCCAACCCGGTGCCCGCCGACGAGGAGATGCCCCGCGACGAGATCGACGCGGTGATCGACCGAGCGCTCGCGGACTGCGACGAGCGCGGCATCCGCGGCAAGGACATCACCCCCTACCTCCTCGGCCGGATCGTCGAGCTCTCCGACGGCCGCTCCCTGGAGACCAACCTCGCCCTCGTCCGGCACAACGCCCGCGTCGGCACCGCGATCGCGGTCGCCCACGCCGCTCGCCCCTGACCCGACCTCCCCGACGTCGTCTGTGGCCGTGTCGCGACACGCCGCGTTCGGGCCGCCAGACCGGCGATCTGACAGACGATGTCGGGCGGGCGTCACCGGTGCGGGTCGGTCGGGGGGATGCCGGGCCGCGGGCACTAGGCTCGGAGCCGCACCCTTCCGCCCAACACCAGGAGCACGGCGTGGCCAGCATCGAGGCAGTAGGCGCTCGCGAGATCCTCGACTCGCGCGGCAACCCCACGGTCGAGGTCGAGGTCGCCCTCGACGACGGCACCCTCGCCCGCGCGGCGGTTCCGAGCGGTGCGTCGACCGGCGCCTTCGAGGCCGTGGAGCGGCGCGACGGGGACAAGGGCCGCTACCTCGGGAAGGGCGTCGAGAAGGCCGTCGACGCCGTCATCGACGAGCTCGGGCCCAAGCTCCTCGGCTTCGAGGCGAGCGAGCAGCGGCTCGTCGACGCCGAGATGCTCGCCATCGACGGCAGCGCCACCAAGGAGAAGATCGGCGCCAACGCCATCCTCGGGGTCTCGCTCGCCGTCGCGCGCGCCGCCGCGGACTCGGCCGACCTGCCGCTGTTCCGCTACGTCGGCGGGCCCAACGCGCACCTCCTGCCCGTGCCGATGATGAACATCCTCAACGGCGGCAGCCACGCCGACTCCAACGTCGACATCCAGGAGTTCATGATCGCGCCGATCGGTGCCGACTCCTTCCGCGAGGCGCTGCGCTGGGGCACCGAGATCTACCACGCGCTCAAGGGCGTGCTCAAGGAGAAGGGCCTGGCCACCGGACTCGGCGACGAGGGTGGCTTCGCGCCCAACCTCGACTCCAACCGGGCCGCCCTCGACCTCATCCTCGAGGCCATCGAGAGGGCGGGGTACACCGCGGGCGAGCAGATCGGCCTCGCCCTGGATGTCGCTGCCTCGGAGTTCCACGAGGACGGGTCCTACGCCTTCGAGGGGGGCCGCAAGACCTCGGCCGAGATGATCGACTACTACGCCGACCTCGTCGCGTCGTACCCGCTCGTCTCCATCGAGGACCCCCTCGACGAGTCGGACTGGGACGGCTGGAAGACGATGACGGACCGCCTCGGCGACGACGTCCAGCTCGTCGGCGACGACCTCTTCGTCACGAACCCCGAGCGGCTGACGCGCGGCATCGAGTCGGGCACGGCCAACGCGTTGCTCGTCAAGGTCAACCAGATCGGCTCCCTCACCGAGACGCTGGACGCGGTCGACCTGGCCCACCGCAACGGCTACCGCTGCATGATGAGCCACCGCTCCGGTGAGACCGAGGACACGACGATCGCCGACCTCGCCGTGGCCACGAACTGCGGCCAGATCAAGACCGGCGCACCCGCCCGGTCCGAGCGCGTCGCCAAGTACAACCAGCTGCTGCGGATCGAGGAGGAGCTGGACGACGCCGCCGTGTATGCCGGTGCCGCCGCCTTCCCACGCTTCGCCCGCCGGCAGCAGGGCTGACCCGACCGATGTCCACCGGGCGCGCACGCGGTCCGGCGTCGCGGCCTCCGCGACGGTCGACCACGGGGCGCCCGCGCGCATCGACCCGCCCCGCTGCTCCTGCTGCCGCGGTGGACGGCGGCTGGAGGGGTCGGCTGACCGTCGCCGCCCGGAACCACCGCGCCCGCCGAGGACTCGTGCTCGTCGCGATCCTCGCCTTCCTGTCCGTGCTCCTCGGGTCGACGGTGGCCGCCTACCTCGGCCAGCGCAGCGACATCGCGGCGCTCCGGGACACGGTGGCCGAGCAGGAGCAGGACGTGGCCGCGCTCGAGGCGGAGCGCGAGCGATGGCGTGACCCGGCATACGTGGAGCAGCAGGCCAGGGAACGGCTCAAGTTCGTCAAGCCGGGGGAGCGGTCGTACACCGTGCTCGACGCCGCGCCGGCGACCGGTACGACCGACCCGGTGCCCGAGGTGGCCAAGCCCGACCGCGACCTCGCGTGGTACGCGACCGTCTGGGAGTCGACCAGGACCGCCGACGCACCCGCGGCGCGCCGATGACCCACCGCACCGACCTGCCGCCGGTCGCGCGGGCCGACACGGAGGCGGTCTCCCGGCAGCTCGGACGCGAGGCGCGCGGGGTGGCCGAGGTCGCCCACCGGTGCCCGTGCGGCGAGCCGGACGTCGTCCGCACCCATCCGCGTCTCCCTGACGGCACCCCGTTCCCGACGTCGTTCTACGCCACCTGCCCTCGGCTCACGGCGGCGCTGTCGACACTCGAGAGCCAGGGCGTCATGCGAGCGATGACCGAACGGCTGGCAACCGACCGCGATCTCGCGACACGGTATGCCGGGGCCCACGAGGACTACCTCAGGCGGCGGTCGCAGCTCGGGGACGTCCCCGAGATCGCCGGGGTGTCGGCCGGTGGGATGCCGTCGCGGGTCAAGTGCCTCCACGTGCTCGTCGCGCACTCCCTGGGTGCCGGGCCCGGGGTCAACCCCCTGGGCGACGAGGCGCTCGCCATGCTGGAGCCGTGGTGGCAGGGGAACCCGTGCTCGGCCCAGGCCGGCGCACCGCTCGACGCGTCGTCCGGATCGCGGGAGGACCCGTGAGTGCCGCCGAGACCCGCAGAGTGGCCTCCGTCGACTGCGGCACGAACTCGATCCGGCTGCTGGTCGCGGACCTGGCGGACGACGGCCGGTTGACCGACGTCGTCCGCCGGATGGAGATCGTCCGGCTGGGTCAGGACATCGACCGCACCGGGGTGATCGCCCCGGAGGCGCTGCAGCGCACGCTGGCCGCCACGCGTGACTACGCAGAGCAGTGCCGGGCGCTCGGAGCTGAGCGGGTGCGTTTCGTGGCGACGTCCGCGTCCCGCGACGCCCGCAACGCCGCCGCCTTCGTCGATGCCGTCCATGTCACCTTCCACGAGTTCGGCCTCGACGTGGCCGTCGAGGTCGTCGCCGGCGACGTCGAGGCGCGCCTGTCCTTCGTCGGTGCGACGGCCGACGTGCAGTCGCTCGGGGTCGCGGGACCCTACGTCGTCGTCGACATCGGCGGCGGCTCCACCGAGCTCGTCCGCGGCACGACCGACGTGGTCGCGGAGCGCTCCGTCGACGTCGGCTCGGTGCGGATGACCGAGCGTCACCTGAGGTCGGACCCCCCGCTGCAGGTCGAGGTCGACGAGGCCCGCCGTGACATCGCGGCGGCGCTCGACGCCGTGGAAGAGCGGGTCGACCTCACCGGCCTGGGTGCCGTGGTCGGGGTCGCCGGCACCATCACGACCGTCACGGCGCACGTGCTGCGGCTTCCGGCATACGACTCGAATGCCGTGCACCTCGCCCGGCGCCCGGCCGCCGAACACTTCGCGGCCTGCCGGGAGCTGCTGGCCATGAGCCGGACCCAGCGGTCCGCGTTGCCCTACGTCCACCCGGGACGCGTCGACGTCATCGGCGCCGGTGCGCTGGTGTGGTCCGAGGTGCTCGCTCGCGCGCTGGACCGCTCGCCGGGGGCCGAGGTCGTGACCTCCGAGCGGGACATCCTCGACGGGATCGCCCTCTCGCTGACCTGATGCACCGCTCTGCGGGCGCGTGCCTGCTTGCCGGCCCCGGCATACAGTGGCCTCGCCCCCGTGGCCCAACTGGCAGAGGCAGGCGACTTAAAATCGCCACAGGTGCGGGTTCGACTCCCGTCGGGGGCGCGGCCGACGCCGCCAGCACGGGGGTCGCTCGGGAAGCCGGCGCGAGGGGGTGCCGACCCTCCACAGCGCGGCCCGTCGGGAACATCGGGACCCCTCCTGGACGTCTACTCTGATGACACGAGCGGTGAGCGTCACCGCCTTTGACCATCACGGAGGAACGATGGCCAGCAACCCGGCCTTCAACCGGATCGAGAAGGACGCCCAGAGCGGCTACGCCGGCTTCGGCGGCCAGCCCACCGGTGCGACGCAGTCGGCCTCGGCGGCCTCGGCGGCGACCGCGGGCATGACCGCCCAGCAGCTCCAGGACCTGTACAACCAGCCGACCGCGGGCCCGGTCGAGACCCGCCGGGTCACGATGGACGACGTCATCATGAAGACGCTCGCCCTCTTCGCGATCGTCCTCGTCACGGGCGCTGTCGGCTGGACGGTCGCAGAAGCCAACCCGGACCTCGGCATGGCCCTGTGGTTCGGCGGCATGATCGCCACGCTGGTGCTCGGCCTCGTCATCGCGTTCAGGAAGACGCTCAGTGTTCCACTCATCCTGCTCTACGCCGTCGTCGAGGGCCTCTTCATGGGGGCCGTCAGCCAGTACTTCAACGAGGCGTATCCCGGCATCGTCGGTCAGGCCGTCCTTGCGACACTGTCCACCTTCGCCGGCATGTTCCTCGCCTACCGGTTCGGGCTCATCAAGGTCACGGCGAGGTTCCGCCGGGTCATGACGATGATGATCTTCGGTTACGCGATCTTCGCGGTCGTGAACTTCATCTTCGCAGTGGTCACCGACACGGCGTTCGGCTTCGGCGGCAGCGGTGCCCTCGGGATCGGCATCTCGCTCTTCGCCGTCGGTCTCGCCTCCTTCACCCTGGCGCTGGACTTCGACTCGATCGAGCAGGCCATCCGCAGCGGTGCCCCGCAGAAGTACTCCTGGCTGCTCGCGCACGGCCTCATCGTCACGCTCGTCTGGCTCTACATCGAGTTCCTCCGACTCTTCGCGCGACTGCGCGAGTGACCGAGGACTCCACGAACGACACCGCCGGGGCAGGTTCACCTGCCCCGGCGGTGCCGTCTGTCCCCGGGGCGGTGTCCGTCGACGTCGTGTCACCGGAGGCGCGTGTCGAGCTCGACCGCCTCGGGCGCCGGTGGGGCGAGCTGCCGCTGGCGCT
>CALCXF010000003.1 GCA_937907685.1 uncultured Nostocoides sp. | reverse complement strand
GGGAGGATCCGACCGCCCGGGCCGTCACCGATCGCATCGAGGCCGGCGTGTCGCCCCTCGCGGCCCTCGCCGCCGAGGGAGTTCGCTGGATCGTGGTCGAGAAGGGCACCGGGCTTCCGGACCCCAGCGTGGACGACCCCCTTCCCGGGGCGACACGGGTCGCCCACGACACTCCCAGCGTCCGTGTCATCGAGCTGCGCGCGGAGCCGGGGGAGGGAGGTGTCGGGGCCGCTGCTGCCACCATTCGGGGGTGGGGCGTGACCTGTGTCACGTGGCTCGTGGCGCTCGGGTGTGTCGTCATGTCGTGGGCCCCGTCGCGGCGTCGGCGGCTGGTACAGTCCCCGCCATGAATCCCGGTGTCGGCTCCGCCGCCTCGTTCGTCGTCGGCGTCGTGCTCGCACTCTTCGCGATCCTCGGCGGCGTGTCCGCCGTGACGCCGGACGCCAACCCGGCTGCGGCATCCGACGACGTCGTCCGCTACGACGCCCCCTGACCACTCACGGTCCACGCTCACCCGCCGGAACGAGGCCGTCCGCCTGACGCTTCGCGCAGGAGCAGGCGTTCCCACGCGTCGACGCAGTCGTCCCAGCGGAACCGTGACACCCACTCCCTCGCCGCGGTCGACATCCGGTCGCGGAGGCCGCAGTCGGTGAGCAAGGAGCCCAAGGCCTCGGTGTACGCGCTCACGTCCGGTTCGTCACCCGCGTCGTCCACCAGGAGACCGGTCTCCCCGTCGCGGATGGAGTCGGCCGGGCCGCCGGCGGCCCGGAAGGCCACCGTGGGCGTTCCGTGCACGCCGGCCTCGACGACCACCAGGCCCCAGCCCTCCTTGAGACTCGGCATCGCGTGCACCCACGCCCTGGCGAGCAGCAGGTGCTTCTCCGCCTCCGAGACGTGGCCATGGAACGTCACGGCCTCGTGGAGGCCGAGCGCGGCGACGTGCTCGCGCAACCGCGGCTCCCACCAGCCCGACCCGACGACGTCCAGGTGCAGCCCGGGCACCCGCTGACGCAGCACTGCCACGGCGTCCAGCGCGATCTCCACCCGCTTCTGTGGCACCAGTCGGCCGAGCACCACCACCCGTGGCTGTGGTGAGCGCGGTGCGGCGTCGTCGGCGACGGCATCCGTGCCGTTGTGGATGATCGTGACCCGGTCGGCGTCGACGCCGAGGTCGACCAGCTCGCGTTTCGTCGAGTCGCTCACGGTGACGTAGCTGGTGCGCCGGTAGACCCGGGGGGCGAGGGACGACTCCAGCCACCATCCGAAGCGGGCGGTTCGCGGGCCGAAGATGACGGGCCACTGCTCGCGGTGCACATGGTGGACGAGGTTGACGACCGGGGTCCCGGTGGCGAGCGGCGAGAGGTAGGGCACACCGTTCTGCACGTCGACGACCACGTCATACGTGGACCGGGCGTGCGCCATGAGCGCACGGGCATAGATGGAGTAGTGACCGCCGCGGCGCACGTAGTGCACACCGGCGATCGTCTCCGTCGGAAGCGCACCGGGGTATGCCGCGGTGCGGAACGTCACGTCGTGACCGCGGGCAGCCAGCCCCTCCGCAACGGTGACGAGGTACCTCTCGGCGCCGCCGGCCTCAGGGTGGTTCAGGTCGCGCCAGTTCAGCAGGAGGACACGAAGGGACATCTCACCTCGGGGATCAGGGGGTGGGCAGGGCGCCGGACTGGGCTGGCTACCATGCCCCAATGCGTTCCGAGCCGACGAGAAGGTATCGCACGCTCGGTCGCTCGGTCCGCCTGTTCCGCTCCTTTCTCGTCGAGCAGACCGACCCGGAACGGTTCTACACCGACCTCGCCGAGGACACCGCCGAGCTGGTCCGCCGGCACGAGCCCCTCACCGCCCGTACCGTCGTCGACGTCGGTGCCGGGCAGCCGGCATACCCTCGGGTCTTCGCGGCCGCCGGGGCCAGCTACGTCGCCGTCGACGTCGACCGGGGCGCACTCCACGAGGTGCCGGGCACCGTGCGCCTCCAGGCACGGGGTGAGTCCCTCCCGCTGGCCGACGGGGTCGCCGACATCGTCCTGTCGAGCAACGTCATGGAGCACGTGGAGCACCCTGGCGTCCTCGGCGAGGAGATGCTGCGCGTGGCGCGTCCGGGCGGCCTGGTCGTCATCTCGTTCACGTCCTGGTCCTCGCCCTGGGGCGGGCACGAGACCTCGCCGTGGCACTGGCTGGGGGGCGACTTCGCGGCCCGCCGCTACACCCGGCGCCACGGCCACCCCCCCAAGAACCGATACGGCGAGACCCTGCACCCCACCCGGGTCTCCGACGGACTGCGCTGGGCGCGCTCGCGCGAGGACGCCTGGGTCGTCGAGGCGGTGCCGCGCTACCACCCCGAGTGGGCGGGCGTCGTCATGGACCTGCCCGGGGTCCGGGAGGTCGCGGCCTGGAACCTTCTGCTCGTCCTCCGGCGCCGATGACGGACGCGGTCCGCGGGGCCCGGCTCCGGCTCGGGGCGGCCCTCCTGCTCGTGTGGGCGGTGGCGTGGTCGGTGCCCGCTGGGCGCGTCTCGGAGGACACGAAGAACGACGTGTACGTCGACCCTTGGGCCTTCATGGCGCGCGCCGCGCACCTCTGGGACCCGCAGGTGACCTGGGGCGTCCTCCAGAACCAGGGCTACGGCTACCTCTTCCCGATGGGCCCCTTCTACGGGGTCCTCGGCGAGGTCCTGCCGGTCTGGGTCGCACAGCGCCTGTGGTGGGGGGTTCTCCTCACCGTCGGGCTCCTCAGCGCCCACGCCCTCCTGGGCGCGCTCGGCATCCGTGGTGCGACGGCGAAGGTGCTTGCGGCACTCGCCTACACGCTGAGTCCGCGGGTGCTGTCCACGGTCGGCGGGCTCTCGTCGGAGTCGCTGCCGGTCCTGCTCGTGCCGGCGATCCTCCTCCCGGTCGTGCTCGCGACTCGGGGCCGGATCGGCCCACGCCGGGCAGCCGCGCTCTCCGCCCTCGCGGTTCTGGGGTGCGGCGGCGTCAACGCGACGGCGACGATCCTGGCCGTCGTGCCGACAGGCCTGTGGCTGGTCACGCGCCGCGACTGGTGGCGGAGCACGGTGACCTGGTGGTGGATCGGCCTGGTCACCGCGGCCAGCGTGTGGTGGCTGGGGCCACTGTTGCTGCTGGGACGCTGGTCGCCTCCCTTCCTCGACTGGATCGAGCGCGCCGCCGACGTCGTGCGGGAGATCGACCTCCTCGACGTCACCCGTGGCACGACCCACTGGCTGGGTTTCGTCGTCACCTCCGGCGGTGAGTGGTGGCCGGCGGGGTATGCCGTCGCCACCGGTCCGCTGCTCGTCCTCGCCACCTCCTTCGTGGCCGGCGTCTCCCTGGCCGGGATCGCCCTGCGCGGGGTGCCGGAGCGCCGCTTCCTCCTCGTCACGCTGGGCCTCGGCGTCGTCCTCCTCGGGGTGCCGCACCTCGGGCCGGTGTCCTCCCCACTGGCGCCGGTGGCGCAGGCTCTTCTCGACGGACCCCTCGTCGCGTTCCGCAACATCCACAAGGCGGACCCGCTCGTGCGGCTGCCACTTGCAGTCGGTCTCGCGCATGCGCTCGACCGCGGCCTGGCCATGCTCTCCGGCCGGTCGGTCGGCGTGCGCCTCCCGATGGGCGCCGCGGGGCTGCTCGTGGTGCTCGTCGTCGTCGCGCCCGGGCTGTCGGGTGCGATCGCGCCCCGGGGGACCTTCACCGACATGGCCCGCCAGTGGCGCGACGCGGGCGCCTGGCTGTCGGAGCGTGAGCACCAGGGACGGGCGCTGGTCGTGCCGGCGGCGAGCTTCGGTGAGTACGAGTGGGGTCGCACCATCGACGAGCCCATTCGGCCGCTGTCCCGAGCCGACTACGCCGTGAGGGATGCCGTGCCGCTCACGCCTGCGGGGACAGTCCGTCTCCTCGACGCCGTCGAGCAGCGGCTCCAGACGGGGCGCGACATGGGGGGAGCGGTCGCCGTGCTGCGCCGGCTCGGGGTTCGCTACCTCGTCCTGCGCAACGACCTGGACACCACGTCCGCCGGGCAGCCATCGGTGACGTACGCCCGGTCTGCCGTGCGCTCCACTCCCGACGTCGAGCTCGCCAAGGGGTTCGGGCTCACCCGGATCGACCTCAGCGGTGAACGAGTCTTCCCCGTGGAGGTGTACGACATCGGCAGCGCGGCGCCGCTCGCCGTGACGCAGCCGGTGTCGGACACGGTTGCGGTCTCCGGGGGGCCGGAGGACCTCCTGGCGGTCTCCGACGCGGGAGTGGACGGGTTGGCCGTCCTCGACGGACACCGGGTGCCCGGCGTCGACCCCGGCCGCCGGGTCGTCACGGACGGCTACCGCGCCCGCGAGCGGTGGTTCGGGGCGACACGGGGGCGCGACAGCTCCTCGACGCTGGGGGCGAGCCAGCTCGACGGGACGCGCGACTACCGACCGTGGGACGACCTCTCCCGCCATGCGGTCACGACCTTCACCGGTGGAGTGGCGGGCGTCAGCGCGAGCTCGTCGCTCGCCACCACCTACACCCTGGCCGGCCTGCGTCCGGCCGACCGACCCGCCTCGGTCCTCGACGGGGACCCGACGACGGCGTGGGTCGTGCAGTACGACCCGCACCCCACCGTGGAGATCCACCTCGACGGGCCGCGCCCCGTCTCCTCGGTCCGGGTGGACGTGCTGGCCGACCGTGTTCGGTATGCCGGCCTCGGGGTGCCGACTCGGCTCGAGGCCCGCACCGACGCCGGGAGCGTGCGGGTGGACGTGCCCCCGTCGGGACGGGTCGACATCCCGCTGCCGGGTGGCCTCACCCGCACAGTGGCGCTCGAGGTCATGGAGACCGACGACGGCGACCCGGCGGGAGTCGTCACCGGGCTCGTCGCCGTCGACCTCGACGGGATGCGGGCCACCGAGGTGGTCGTCGGTCCCGACGACCGTGCCGACCGCGCCGACGCCATCGTCCTCACCGGCGGGCTGCCGGGCTCGGACGGGTGTGTCCAGCCGGAGGAGGCGGTGGTCTGCTACCTCGAAGGAGGGCGCGACGCGGAAGCGGGGGCCGTGCTTGCCCGTCGTGTCACCGCGACGGGGGAGGGACCCGGGGTGGTGAGCGGGACATTGGACGTCTCGCGGTGGGCAGCCAACCCACCGGGTCTGGCGGTGCCGGGCGTGGCCGTCACGGCGAGCAGCAGCCGGACGGTGTCGCTGGCGGGACGACCTGAGGGAGTCGTCGACGGTGACGACCGCACCGCCTGGAGCCCGGCCCCGGACGACACATCTCCCACCCTCACCCTCACCCTCGACGAGCCGGCCGATGTGCGTGACGTGACGGTCGCTGCTCGGCGTGGCTGGATGGCGCGCCACCGCCCGTTCGTCGTGGTGCGGCTGGACGACCGGGAGGAGGTCGTGCGAGCGTCGGCCGACGGGCGCCTGGCTGTCAGCGGACGGGACATCCGTACGGTGTCGATCCGGCTCCTGCCGATCGTCGGTGGCAGTCGCGGCGCTCCGGCGGCCCTCGAGGTCGAGGAGATCCTCCTCGCCGGATCCGAGCTGCCTCGTCCACAGGAGCGGTTGAGCCGGCCCTGCGGAGATGGCCCGGAGCTCATCGTCGACGCCATTCGCGTGCCGACCCGCGTGGACGGTCCACGGTCGGCACTCTGGGGGGAGGGAGACCTGACGTGGCGGGCCTGTGGGCCGGTGACCTGGGGCGCCGGCACGAGCCACGAGATCGAGGTGCGGGGCGACCCCTCGCTACGTCCGTCATCCGTGGTGCTGACCCACGCGCGAGCGACGGTGGCAACCGCGGCGACTGCCCTTGACGTCCTGGCGCGGACTCCCACGCTCCTCACCGGCACCGTGGCGGAGGGACCGCAACGGCTGCTCGCGCTGAGCATGAACCACAACGACGGCTGGGAGGCATCGCTCGAGGGGCGGAGGCTGACACCGATCGTCGTCGACGGCTTCCGTCAGGGCTTCGTCGTCCCGGACGGGGGGTCCGGTGCCCTGGACGTCCGCTTCGCCCCCGACCGGCCCTATCGATGGGTCCTCGGCGTGGGGCTCGCGCTCGCCCTCCTCGTGCCCCTCACCCTGCTCGTGCCCGACCGGTCGCGGCGCCCGAGCGCCCCGGCCGGCGCCCCCGATGCCGTGCCGCGGCCCGCCGTCCTCGCGCTCCTTGCCTTGGGTGGGGCGTTCCTCGTCGCCGGTCCGTGGGCGTCCCTCGCCGCGGGTGGGGCGCTCGCCCTCCTCCATCTGCTCGGAAGGCGACCTTCGCGCCGAGACGCGGCAACGGCGCTCGTCGTGGTGGCGCTCGTGACGGCATCCGGTGTGCTTGCGGCGGTCACCCAGCCAGCACACCCGACCCGTCCGTGGGTGGAAGCGGTCGTCACGCTCGCCGTCACCGCGGCAGCGGTACTCGCCGGTGCGGGACCCGTCGCGCGGCCCACCTCATGGCGGGCAGCTCAACGGCCACGTGGCTGAGCCACGCGACGGCCAGACTGAGAGGTAGGCCGATCGCGAGGAGCGCGAGGATCCCCCCACTGAACACCTGCCCACCACTCACCGCGTAGACGGCCGCGAAGACCGGCAGGTGCCACAGGAAGAGGCCGTACGACACAGTGCCCACGGCTCGAGCCGGCCCGGAGGACAGGGCCTGGGCATAGGCGTCACCGGGCCCCAGCACCAGTGGCGCGAGGAGCATCCCGGCGACGACGGAGGACAGAGCCAGCCGGATGGCGAGCTGGACCTCGGAGACGGGGCCGAGGGTGAGCGGTCCGGCGATCGGCGTCGTCCCGAGGACGAGCGCTGCGCCGGCGAGGGCAAGGCAGCCCGAGGTGTCGTGCGCCAAGCGCGCCACCCCGGCCGCAAACCTCGTCTGCGGGCGCATGAGCACCTCCGCCAGCAGCATCCCGACGGCGAAGTTGGGCCAGCGGGCAGGGAGCCAGCGCTCGACGAGCACGTCCTCGCCGACCACTCCGACGGGCATGAACGCGACGAAGAGCATCGAGAGAACCGCTGAGGCGATGAGCACTGCTACGGGCAGGTCAGGATGGCGGCGGCGAGCCAGCCCGAGCAGCAGGACGACGAACGGCAGAGCGATGTAGAACGAGATCTCCGTCGAGATGCTCCACGACTGCGAGAACTCGTCGATGTCGCTCCCCGGCAGGTAGATCTGCAGGGCCAGCACCTGGGCCACCACGGTGCGTAGCGGGGGGTGCGTCAGGGCGACGACCACGGCCAGGACCACCCAGTACGCCGGGAGGACGCGAGCCGCGCGCCGCACGGCATACGCCCGGAGGTCCGTGCGTCCGGCCTGATCGTCCGAGACGAGTCGGTGGTGGAGGAGGAACCCGGACAGCGCGAAGAAGATGGCGACACCGAAGTCCCCGCGCCCGGCCAGTCGCCCCGGGAGCCCGCCGTTGACGGTGAACCCGGTGAGGTATGCCGCGTGCGTCACCACGACGAGGAGGGCCGCAACCGCGCGGAGCCCGTCCAGGGCGGGGAGACGGGTCATGCGTGGCACTGTAGGGCCCACTCGCGGCCGAGGACCCGCGACCTCGTCCAGGAGAAACGAGCCCTACCCGCTGGTAGGGTCCAGCGCGTCCCAGGGCCGTCGAGGGAGACGAACTCATGAGCGGAAGCACCGCCACCCCCGACGCTGCGTCGTGAGCCGGGTCGTCGTCACGGGCGGCGCCGGCTTCCTCGGCTCGCACCTGTGCGAAACGTACGTCGCTGCGGGGCACGAGGTCATCTGCCTCGACAACTTCCTCACCGGAACGCCGGAGAACGTGGCCCACATCGGCCCGGGCGACCGCTTCCGCCTGGTCCGGAGCGACGTGACGGACTACGTGCACGTCGGAGGGTCGGTCGACCTCGTCCTGCACTTCGCCAGCCCTGCGTCGCCCATCGACTACCTCAACCTGCCCATCGAGACCCTCAAGGTGGGATCGGTCGGCACCTTCCATGCCCTGGGGCTGGCCCGGCACAAGGGTGCGCGGTTCGTGCTCGCCTCGACCTCCGAGGTGTACGGGGACCCTCAGGTCCACCCGCAACCGGAGACCTACTGGGGACATGTCAACCCCGTCGGTCCACGCGGTGTCTACGACGAGGCCAAGCGGTTCGCCGAGGCGGTCAGCCTCGCCTACCGTCAGACCCTCGGGGTCGACACCGGCATCGCCCGGATCTTCAACACCTTCGGCCCGCGGATGCGGCCGAACGACGGGCGCGCCATCCCCAACTTCATCCGCCAGGCGCTGCGGGGGGAGCCGGTCACGGTGGCCGGGGACGGGTCGCAGACGCGCTCGGTCTGCTACGTCGACGACCTCGTCGCCGGGGTGGTCGCGCTGGCCGGCTCCTCCGAGCCGGGACCGATCAATCTGGGCAACCCCCACGAGCTCGCGGTCCTCGACCTCGCGCGCTGGGTCATCGAGCTCTGCGACTCCCCGTCGGAGGTGGTGTTCGTGCCCCGCCCGGTCGACGACCCGTCGGTGCGCCAGCCCGACACGACGCGGGCCGCGGAACGGCTCGGGTGGCACCCTGCCATCCCGGTCGAAGAGGGGCTGCGCCGCACGATCGACTGGTTCCGCAGGCACCCCGATCTCGTGTGAGCGAGGCACAGAACGTCGCCCGGATGGCGGGTGGGCTCTCGGCTCGTGAGGGCTCCGGACACGCGGGCCCAGGGGTCGCCGGATGCTTGCCACTGCCCATCTACCCACTGGTAGTGTCGCTGCGATCGCCACTTCTCAAGACAAGGGCAACGGTGCCATGCGGAAGACCGTCGGCTTCATCCTCTTCGGCCTCGCGGGCTTCCTTCTCACCGCGGCGGTGCTCGCCATGGTGTACGTCCCTGACCAGGTCAAGAGGACGCCGCTGGACACCGACTCGACGACCCGCCTGAGCGGCCAGGCGGCGGTCCTCCCGAGCGGCGAAGGGTCCCCCGTCAAGGCAGTGAGCCGCACCGTCGCCGACGGTGAGGCCTCCGACGACGACGTCATCGTCTTCGACACCTTCTCGTGCCTCATGCGAGATGTCGGCGAAGGCCCGGACTGCACCGAGGACGACTCCGAGGGCAGTCCCCTCGTCACCGCCGGGACGGACCGGTTCGCCACCGACCGACGCACCGCACTCGCCGTCAACGACGAGGAGTACGTGGGGGCAGCCGCCGAGCCGCACGAGGGCCTGGTCAACAAGTTCCCCTTCGACGTCCAGCAGGAGACCTACCCGTACTGGGACGGCCTCGTCGGCCGTGCGGTCGACGCCGAGTTCCAGGCCGACGAGGAGATCGACGGCCTCCCGGTCTACAAGTTCCTCATCTCGCTCACCGATGAGCCCGCCGAGATCAGCAACGGCATCTCAGGTCTCTACTCCACCGAGAAGACGCTGTGGATCGACCAGGGCACGGGCAAGATCATCGACCAGAGCGAGGCGCAGGTGCGTCAGCTCGACGACGGCACGACGGTCCTCGACCTCGAGCTCAGCTTCACCGACGAGACGGTGGCCGCCAACGTCGAGGACGCCAAGGCGAGCAACGCGCAGCTGAGCCTCGTGCGGCGCGCGCCGATCGTCCTCGGGGTCTTGGCGCTCATCGCCCTCGCTGCGGGGGCGTTCCTCGCCTTCGCCGGCACCACGGCACCCCGGCGCGACGAGCGCCGGGACGTCTCCCTGGACGAGCTCACCACCTCCCGCCGCGGGCGCTGACGCAGCGCTCAGCCGGCTCGGTCCGCCACGACGATGAGCGTCCCGGGCAGCAGTCGCCCTCGCAGGGGTGACCAGCCGCCCCACGTGGCCTCGTTCCCCGCCGGCCACTCAGGCTCCACGAGGTCGACGAGCACGAGGCCGGCCCCGACGACCTGACGCACGAGGTCGCCGACGGTCCGGTGGTGCTCTGCATAGGTCACGACCCCCGCCTCGCTCTCGACGTACGGGGTGCGGTCGAAGTACGAGCTCGTCACGGTGAGGCCATCGGGACCGGGGTCGTCCGGGAAGGCCCATCGCACGGGGTGGGACGTGGAGAAGACCAGCCTGCCACCGGGGCGCAGCACCCGCGCCGCCTCACGGAAGGCAGCTGCGCTGTCCGCGACGAACGGCACCACGCCGTATGCCGTGAACACGCGGTCGAGCGTCGCGTCCGCGAACGGCAGGGCGAGCCCGTCGCACTGGAGCAGCGGCAGCGCGCGGCCGGAAGGTGCGACTGCACCGCCGCCGGCATCCGACGTCTTCGACTCGATCCGGCGGGCCATGCGCAGCATGCCCATCGACAGGTCACTGGCGACGACCCGCACGTCGGCGTGCGCCCGGGACAACCAGCGCGAACACTGGCCGGCGCCGGCCCCGATCTCGAGGACGGTCATCCCGTCGCGCACCTCGAGCAGGTCGAGCTCCGCCTCGGTCCAGCCCTCCGGCCCCCAGACGAACGCTGCGTCGCCGAGGAAGGCGCCGTGTTCGGCGTAGTAGTCCTCCGCCTCGCCGTCCCACCACGCCCGGTTCGCTGCTCGCGTCTCGTCGCCACCGACGGGCCGGCGGGCCACCTCGTCCGTCACCGGGAGGTCCACTGGGAGGGATTGGTCGGCGTCCCTGAGGTTTTGCCCCTCGTGCGGCCGCACGAGTAGGGTGTGCGTGCACCCGTCTGGCCGCATCCGGTCAGACGTGCGCTCGTACCCCCCCATCGAATCCATCTGTCCACATCGGAGTTCCTACTACATGACTGCCAGCACGGTCGACACGACCGCCCCTCAGGTTGCCATCAACGACATCGGCTCTGAGGAAGACCTCCTCGCCGCGATCGACGCGACGATCAAGCACTTCAACGACGGCGACATCGTCGAGGGTCGCATCGTCAAGGTCGACCGGGACGAGGTCCTGCTCGACATCGGCTACAAGACCGAG
>CALCXF010000002.1 GCA_937907685.1 uncultured Nostocoides sp. | reverse complement strand
GCTCGCCGCCGACGCGACGTTCCTCAGCCTGCTCCAGGCGCCGGAGGGGACGGCGCCGTTCGCGTCGCGGGTCGACGCGGCCGGACGGCTCTGGCTGGAGGAGTACCCGCGCTACCCGGTCGCGGACAGCGAGATGGTGCTCAACGGGCACGTCTTCGCGATGTACGGACTGCACGACTACTGGCAGCTGACCGGGGACGACGCGGCTCGCCGGCTCTTCCTGGGTGCTCTCTGGACCATCGAGCGGAGCGTGGTCTCGGAGTTCCGCAGGGTCAACTGGCTCAGCGTCTACTCCCTGCGGCACAAGGTGAACACGCCGAGCTACCACCCGGTCCACGTCGAGCAGTTCCTCGTGCTCTGGCGGATGACCAAGGACAGCCGGTGGATCACCTCCGCCGGCCTCTTCCGCACCGACTACCCCCGACCGGCCCAGACCGGGCAGCTGCGGATCACCCCCAAGGTCCGGACGATGTACCGGATCAACTCCGCGGGGGCGATCTCGTCGACCCGGACCGTCGCGTTCTCCCGGAGTACCGGCGCGCCGTACGACCGCCGTCAACGGCTCAAGGGCGGACCGATCGCCTACCGCATCTCGGCCGGCGCCTACACCGGCTGGTGGGTCGCGGAGGGCTTCGGGATCGCCTGGGGGCTCGGCGCCATCGACCGTCACGGCTACCTCCCCGAGACGCCCGTCGTGTTCCGCGCCGGGTCGACGTTCACGGCATACCGGCTCGACTCCGCGGGCAACGTCGTGGGACACAAGACCATCACCATCAGTGCGACGAGCTCGTCGATGGCTCCGACGCGCTACAGCGGGATCGTCACGGGCCGCCCAAGCTACCTGTTCCACAGCGGCGCACTCGCCGGGTACTGGCTGCCGCTGCAGGCCAAGATCTACCTGCCGTGATGCCGGCGCCGCGTCGGGCCACGAAGAGCTCGGTGCGGCGGCGCCCGCCGCGGTCAACGGTGCCCGGACGGGGCCGGCGTTCGGCACCAGTAGGATGACGCGGCGCCCCGGCACTCACGGGGCCTCGAACCCCCGTCGCCCGAAAGAGGTATGAGTGAAGATCGCGGTCGTTGCCCTCGGAAAGATCGGGCTGCCCCTGGCGGTGCAGTTCGCCAGCAAGGGACACGACGTCGTCGGTGTCGACGTCAACCAGGCCGTCGTCGACCTCGTCAACGCCGGAACGGAGCCCTTCCCCGGTGAGGCGGAGCTGGCGGACCGGCTCGCGACGCTCGTGCCCGCGGGACGTCTACGGGCCACCACGGACTACTCCGACGCGATCCCCGGGGCGGATGCCGTGGTGCTCGTCGTCCCCCTCTTCGTCGACGACGCGACCTGGGAGCCGGACTTCGGCTGGATGGACTCGGCCACCCGGGCACTGGCCGATCACCTCACCCCTGGCACGCTCGTGTCCTACGAGACGACCCTGCCGGTGGGCACCACGCGCACTCGCTGGAGGCCGATGATCGAGGAGGTCTCCGGACTGACCGAGGGCGTCGACTTCCACCTCGTCTTCTCGCCCGAGCGGGTGCTCACCGGCAGGGTCTTCGCCGACCTGCGCAAGTACCCCAAGCTCGTCGGTGCCCTCAGCGAGGAGGGCGCGAAGACCGCCAAGGAGTTCTACGAGGCGGTGCTCGACTTCGACGAGCGCACCGACCTCGATCGGCCGAACGGCGTGTGGGACCTCGGCAGCCCGGAGGCGTCGGAGCTCGCGAAGCTCGCCGAGACCACGTACCGCGACGTCAACATCGGGCTCGCCAACCAGTTCGCCCGGTTCGCCGAGCAGAACGGCATCGACGTCCACGCGGTCATCGAGGCCTCGAACAGCCAGCCCTACAGTCACATCCACCGCCCGGGCATCGCCGTGGGTGGCCACTGCATCCCGGTCTACCCGCGCCTCTACCTCTTCAACGACCCCGACGCCACGGTGGTGCGCGCCGCGCGTGAGGCCAACGCGGGGATGCCGGAACACGCCATCACCCTCTTGGAGGGCGCGTACGGCAACCTCTCGGGCGCCCGTGTGGCGGTGCTCGGCGCTGCCTATCGCGGGGGCGTCAAGGAGACGGCGTTCTCGGGGGTCTTCCCGCTCGTGGCCGGGCTCAGAGAGCGTGGGGCGACGGCGCTGGTGCACGACCCGATGTACTCGGACGAGGAGCTTGCGAGGTTCGGCTTCGAGCCCTACCACGTGGGGGAGCAGGTCGAGGCCGCACTGGTGCAGGCCGATCACGCGATGTACCGCGAGCTGGACGAGGCCAGTCTCCCGGGGCTGCGGGCCATCGTCGACGGGCGACAGGTCACCGATCCGGCGCGCTTCGACGGGGTCGTGCACCGGGTCATCGGGCTCGCTCGCTGACCCGACGTCGGCAGGAGCTCACCCACACTCGACAGCGAACCCGTCCGTGGGCGCCCCGTGGGTCCTCGGCCGTCGCTGGTGTCAAGGTCCTCGGTCCCGAAATCGTGTGTGACACATGGGGCTGATGTGAAGAGTGGGTAGCATGGCGGCCGTCCCTACCGGAGGTCCGCATGCCCAGCGCCCGACTGCCCTTCAGCCGCCGAGGCTCGGGTGCCCTCGTCGCCGCCGCCGTGGCCCTCCTCGTATCGGTGCCGGCGCCGACGCCGGCACTGGCGGCTCCTGGGGTGGCGGGGCAGGCGGTGGCGGCCTCCCCGGCATACACCTCGGCCTCGACGGCGCTCCCGTCGTCGGCCGTCACCGGACCTGACTGGGTGGTCCGCGGTGCGGGATATGGCCACGGCGTGGGCATGAGCCAGCACGGCGCGAGGGAGATGGCCAGGGACGGCCTCAGCGCCCGCCAGATCCTGGGCCGCTACTACACGGGGACGACCTACGACGCGGTGAGGGACGACACGACGCTCCACGTGAACCTCCGTAGCGGGGTGTCGTCCACGACGCTGACCGCCTCGGCGCGCGGTGCCACCCTCGCCGTTCCGGGCCAGGCGGTTCGAATGACCGCGCCGGTGGCTGCCGTGGTCACCTTCGCCCGCAGCGGTGGTGGCGTGCGTGCCACCTGCGGCTCGTGCACGCCGACGTCGATCACGAGCCCCACCTACCTCGAGGCGGACTGGCCGCAGGCCGCCGGCAACACCGTCACGCTCGCAGGCATTCGCTACGAGTTCGGCGACGTTCTCGTGTGGCCCACCACGGGCGCTGCGACCCTCGAGGCCGTGATCCGGGTGCGGCTGCACGACCAGTACCTCGACTACGTCCGCGAGATGCCGTGGTCGTGGCCCGGGGCCGCGCTCCAGGCGCAGGCGGCCGCGGCGCGTGGCTACGCCCTCTCCCAGCCGTACAAGAACGACGACCCGGCGAGCGAGCCCAGCTGCATGTGCCACGTCTACGACGACAGCCGCAGCCAGGTCTTCGCCGGCTACCCGCCGGCGGGTGAGGTCCCGTACTGGCCCGCATGGAAGGCGGCGGTGCGCGCGACCGGTTCGCCCCAGACCGGCTTCGTGGCACGCTACGCCGGCTCCATCATCTCCGCCTTCTACTCCTCGTCGTCCGGGGGGCGCACGCAGCACAACGAGGAGGTGTGGGGTGGCACCCCGATTCCGTACCTGCGCAGCGTCGCTGACCCGTGGAGCCTGCGTGCCGGCAACCCGCACTCCTCGTGGCGCACGACGGTGACGGGCGGGCCGCTCGCCACGGCATTCCGGTTGACGGACGTCGCGAGGCTGGACCTGCGGGACCGCACTGCCGGCAACGGTGTCGACACGGCGACAGCGACGTCGGCCGCCGGCGTACGTGCCACGATCGACGGCGAGGTCCTGCGGGCGCGGCTGGGGTTGAAGAGCACCGCGATCCGTCACCTGGGAGCGCGGATCGGCGGCCTCACCCGGTACGAGGTGGCAGCGAACGTCGCCAGGAGGGTGGCTGCCACGTCGACCACCGCCGTCCTCGCCAGCGGCGAGTCGGCGGCGGTGTTCGATGCCTCGGTGGCCGGCCCGCTGTCGGCGACGCTCGGTGGGCCGCTCCTCCTCACCGCCGCGGCCACCCTTCCGGCGCCCACCATGGCTGAGCTCGACCGGCGGCGCCCGAGCCTGACCCGGATCGTCGTCGTGGGGGGGCCGGGCTCGGTGAACGACGGTGTGCTCGCCGCCATCCGGGAGCGCTATCCCACGGTGGCGGTCGAGCGAATCGGCGGCTCGACACGGTATGCCGTGGCCGCCAACGTCGCGGGCGAGATCCGCGAGCGCCGGCTCGTCGGCGCGGTGGTCGTGGCCTCGGGCATCGCGATCGCCGACGCCCTCGGAGCCTCGGGTCCGGCATCGGCGCTGCGCCAGCCGATCCTGCTCACCCGGCCCGGCGCCCTCCCGTCGGAGACCTCGGTCGCGCTGTCGTCGAGCGGGGCCACCACTGCCCGGATCGCCGGCGGCACCGCCTCGGTGTCGCCGACGGTGGAGCAGCAGCTGAAGAACCGTGGCCTCACCGTCATCCGCCTCGGCGGCGCCGACCGGTACGCCGTGGCGGCGAACGTCGCGACACACTTCCGCTCCGCGGTCGGAGTACCGAACGAGATCATCCTGACCTCCGGGTCCGACGATGCCCTCGCGGACTCCCTGGCCGCGGGGAGCCTGCGGATGCTCATGGTGCTGACCACGCCGGTGGCGGTGCCCGAGGTGAGCCTGCGGGTGCTGCAGACCACGCCGCAGCTCGAGACGGTGACCGTCGTGGGCGGTCCGGCGTCGGTTCCCACCAGCCTGCTGGTGCGGGCCCAGACGTCGTAGCGCCGCGCGTCGGCCCTCGGACAGCCGGGCGGGTCAGCGGTCAGCCGAGCATCATGCGGGGATCAGGTGAGGGTCGCACTCTCAGGCGAGGGCCACGGTGAACGGCGCCCCGGTGGCGGCGCGCACGTCGTCCACGGTGACCTCGGGCGCCAGCTCGCGGAGCACGAGCCCGTCGGCCGTCACGTCGAGCACGGCGAGGTCGGTGATGATGCGCTGCACCACGGCCTTCCCGGTGAGGGGCAGCGAGCACTCCTCGACGATCTTGTGCGAGCCGTCCCGGGCGACGTGCTCCATGAGCACGACGACCTTCTTCGCGCCGTGGACGAGGTCCATGGCCCCGCCCATGCCCTTGACCATCTTGCCGGGGATCATCCAGTTGGCGATGTCCCCGCCGGCCGAGACCTGCATGGCGCCGAGGATCGCGGCGTCGACCTTGCCTCCGCGGATCATCCCGAACGACGTCGCCGAGTCGAAGTACGAGGCGCCCCTGCGCACCGTGACCGTCTCCTTGCCGGCATTGATGAGATCCGGGTCGACCGCGTCCTCGGTCGGGTACGCGCCGACGCCGAGGATGCCGTTCTCGGACTGGAGGACGATCTCGACGTCGTCCGGGACGTAGTTCGGCACGAGGGTGGGCAGACCGATGCCGAGGTTGACGTAGGCGCCGTCCTCGAGCTCTGCTGCGGCACGGGCGGCCATCTGGTCACGGGTGAGGGGCATGCGTCAGGCCTCCTGCGTCGTCGGGCTCGCGGCGGGCGTGACGGTGCGGCGCTCGATGCGCTTGTCCGCGGCCTGCTCGGGGGTGAGGGGCAGGACCCGCTGGACGTAGATGCCCGGGAGGTGCACGGCATCCGGGTCGAGCTCTCCCGGCTCCACGAGCTCCTCCACCTCGGCCACCGTCACCCGGCCCGCCATGGCGGCCAGCGGGTTGAAGTTGCGGCTGGACCTGTTGAAGACGAGGTTGCCGTGCCGGTCGCCCTTCCAGGCGCGCACGAGACCGAAGTCGGCGACGATCGCCTGCTCGAGGACGTACTCGCGTTCCTCGCCGTCCCGCTCGAACACCCGGACCTCCTTCGCCGGCGACGAGACCGCGACGGTGCCGTCGGCGGCATACCGCCAGGGGAGTCCGCCGTCGGCGACCTGGCTCCCCACCCCGGTCGGCGTGAAGAACGCAGGGATGCCGGCACCACCCGCCCTGAGCCGTTCGGCGAGCGTCCCCTGCGGGGTCAGCTCGACCTCGAGCTCGCCCTCGAGGTACTGGCGGGCGAACTCCTTGTTCTCCCCGACGTACGAGGAGACCATCCGCCGGATCTGGCGGGACCCGAGGAGGATGCCCAGTCCCCAGTCGTCGACGCCGCAGTTGTTGGAGACGACCTCGAGGTCGGAGATGCCGCTCCGGTGCAGCTCGGCGATGAGGACCGAGGGGATGCCGCAGAGCCCGAAGCCGCCGACGGCGAGGGTGGCCCCGTCGGAGATCCCGGCGACAGCCTCTGCGGGGCTGGAGACGACTTTGTCCATGGCGGGCACTCTAGTGACCGAGAGCCCGCGCGGTGGTGCCTCCCTACCCCGCGGGCGCGGAGAACGTCCTGTCCTGCCCCGTCGTATCGGGAGATCTTGCGTTACAGGTGGGGCTGCTGAGAAGTACATCCGTGTAATTTCGCGGACCGGGTTGCGGGACGCAGGTGACAGGTGAGACAAAAGGGGGACTTGGTGGTCTTCATGTGACAGGTGTGACTCCTGCGACGAAGGCGGCCGGGTGCGCCTCCGACACCGGAGGAGGCGGTCGTTCACCTCGAGGAGCCCCCGCCGTGTCCACCCCCCACCCTGTCGCGCGCAGTGACTGGCGCCTCCCCGCCCGGACCCTCGGAGCGCTGTCGGCCTCCGTCATCGCGTTCCCGTTGATGGGCTCGACGGCGCAGGCCGCCACGACGGTTCCCTACCCCACACCACCTGTCCCGCTCCCGAGCGCCCTCGACGTCGCCCCGCCGTACCAGAAGGGCACGATGTGCCTGACGTACAACCAGCCGGGAGCCGTCGCGTTCGTGAAGATGCTCAACGCGACCTACGGCTACCGCGTCTGGGGCATCCTCCGGCACTGCGCGGCCGAGCACGGCGAGGGCAGGGCGCTGGACTGGATGATCAACGCGAACGACCCCTCGCAGCTCGCGCTGGCGAATGCGATCACCCGCTGGCTCGCGGCGCCCGACAGCAAGGGCCGTCCCGGCGCGATGGCGAAGCGCTTCGGGATCAACTACATCATCTGGAACCGCCAGATGTGGCGCGCCTACGACACTGCTCGTGGCTGGGCGCCGTACTACGGCGTCTCCCCGCACACCGACCACATCCACATCTCCTTCAACTGGGACGGCGCACGCATGCGGTCGTCCTGGTGGAGCGGGGTGGCGGTGACGACGCCGCTCACCGGACCGAACTACACCGCTCCGCCACCGGCGCCGGTGATCACCGCCAGCGGCTACCCCCTGCTCGTGCAGGGTGCGACCGGCCCTGACGTCGCACTCGCCCAGAAGGTCATCGGTGTGACGGCGGACGGCAAGTTCGGTCCGATCACCGCGGCCGCACTCGGCACGTGGCAGACGAAGTACGGCGTTCCCGCCACGAGGGCACTGGACAACGCCACGTGGTCGAAGATGGTGGCGCTGCGGCTCATCCCGAGCCGCACGGTCCACCCGCTCGCGAAGTACGTCAACGTCGTCCTCAAGCGAGGATCCACGGGTGAGGCGGTCAAGGCGCTCCAGAAGTACATCGGCGGTCTCGTCGTCGACGGGTCCTACGGGCCCCTCACCGAGTCACGGGTCAAGGCCTACCAGCAGGCCAAGGGCCTGACGGTCACCGGCATCACGGACGCCAAGGTGTGGAACGCCCTCATCGCGGGGTCGACGGTCACCGCGCCCACGACGACGACGACCGCGCACCCCCTGGCGAAGTACGCGGGCCTCACACTCCGGCTGTGGTCGAAGGGGGAGGCCGTCTCGGCGCTCCAGAAGTACATCGGCGGCCTCGTCGTCGACGGCTCGTACGGACCGCTGACCGAGGGGCGGGTCAAGGCCTACCAGAAGTCGAAGGGGCTCGTCGTCACCGGGGTCACCGATGCCGCGGTGTGGAAGGCACTCATGGCCGACCACCCGGTCACGAGCACGACCACCTCGGGATCGACGGTGACGTCGCTGGCCACCGAGTTCACGCCGTACAAGGCGACGGTGCTGCGGCTGGGGGCGACGGGTACCGCCGTGAAGGTCCTCCAGCGTGGCCTCGGCGGCCTCGTGGTCGACGGGTCGTTCGGTTCCCTCACCCTGGCGGCGGTCAAGCAGTTCCAGACCTCCCGGGGCCTGAGCGCCACGGGGGTCGTGGATGCCGCCACGTGGAAGGCGCTGGAGCTCAAGGTCCACCCGCTCTACCCCTACTGGGGGATCGTCCTCAAGCGCGGGTCCACCGGGACCCCGGTCGTGGCCCTGCAGAAGGCGTTGCGCATCACCGCGGACGGGTCCTTCGGCCCGATCACCGAGGCCGCCGTCAAGGCCGTGCAGCTGAACGCCAAGCTGACCCAGACCGGCGTCGTCGGAACGCTCACCTGGAAGGCCGTCGAGGCGCGCATGCCGCGCTGACACGGCGTGGGTCGTTCCCGAACCACGTCCAGAGCTGGGTCCGGGTGGCGCGGACCCGAGGTGTCGTCGCGGCCGCTCGCTCACCAGCGCGCTTCGTCGAGGTCAGCGGCTCAGGCCGTGGAGGTGACGCCTTCACTGGCCAGCCGCGCCTGAAGTGCCTCAGCGCCGGGCTCGCCACGGGTCAGCACGACGGAGCCGTCGCCGGCGAGGGTGCGCAGGGCCAGCCGGAGGAACGCCGCCGTGTCGGTCGTCGTGGTGTGCACCCGGTCGGGGGTGTCGTCGCCCGGCACGATCTCGCCGTATGCCGTGTCGGCCCCGCCCGCTCGCAGCGCCGGGTCGTCGTCAGCCGGCTCGTCCCAGGGGTCGAAGACGTCACCGTGTGTGGCGAGCTCTCGGGCCTCGTCGACGACCCCCGGAGGCACGGGGACCGGTGCCGAGCGGGCCAGGGCTGCGAGGGTGACGAGCACCGCGCGGTCCGCGTCGGCGGCAGCCGTGGCATCGTCGGTGACGAGGACCTCCCTGTCACCGGACGGCGCGGACGGATCGGCATCGCCGGTCCCTGCGGCATCCCCCGTCCGAGCGGTGACCACCGTCCGAACGGCACCCGGGTGGCCGGGGCGGCTGGGCACGGCATCCCGTCGCGGGGACGGATCCGTGGTGCGGTGGGATGGCAGCTCGACACACCCGCCGACCGACCACACACCCAGGGCCCAGTAGAGAGTGCGCCAGTGCGGCGGCAGGTCGAGCACCACGACGGAGCCCGGCCCGACGTGGAGGTCGTCCTGCAGGAGGTTCGCGGCCTTGGCCACCCAGTTGGCCAGCACGCGGGCGGACAGCTCGATGCGCTCGCCGCGGGTGGGGGAGTCGGTGTCGTCGTAGACCGTCACCCGCGGCCGCCCCGGGTCGGAGGTCACCGCCCGACGCAGGACGGCGGCCGGGCTCTCGGCTGAGGTGGTCACCGTCCGGACCCTAGCAACGGGCCGACACCGCGCGACGTGTCAGCCGGCGACAAGCGGCGGCCGGCTGCAGGGGAGCGCTGCCACGCCGCGCGAACCGCGAGGTCGTCGCCCGACACTAGGCTCCCCGGCATGATGCTGACGACCGTCGCCACGGGGTCGTGAGATCCCGCCTGCTCCCCGGCCTAGCGGTCGGTGCGGGCCTCTGGCTCGTTCTCGTCAGTGCTGCCGGCGCGGTGCTGTCCGCAGTCGGGTGGTGGACGCCGTACCTCGCCTGGCCACTGGCGGTCGTTCTCTTGGGGGTCTGTGCGTGGTGCGTGAGCAGCATTCCTGGGGTCCGGATGCCGGCTGCGCCTGCCGTGGTGCTCGTCGCGGTCGCCGCGGCCTTCACGGTCTGGGCCGCGGCGACGAACTCGGAGCAGGTGCTGCCCCGGCGTGACGCAGCGAGCAACCTCCAGGCGGCCGTGAGCCTCGCCCGCACGCACGCTCGGCTCGTGCCGGTCGACCCGGAGGTGGTGGGCGGGCCGGGTGTCCTCGGCCTCGAGGGGGTGACATTGGCGAGCCCCGCCTTCTTCGAGGTGGGGACCGACGCGGACCCGTCGGTGGAGCCGCAGTTCGTTCTCGGACCCGCCGTGGCCTACGGCTTCGGGTGGTGGGCGGGGGGAGCGGCCGGCGCTCTCGCGCTGCCCGCCGTCGCCATGGGCCTCGCGCTGCTCGCTCTCGGTCTCCTCGTGGCGCGGGTGGTCGGTCCGTGGGCGGGGGTCGCGTCGGCCGCGCTCACCGGGGTCCTCTTCCCGGTGCTCCACACCGCGCGGGCGACGTACTCCGAGCCGCTCGCCATGGTGACGCTGGGGGCGGGGCTGCTCGCTGCCACGCTGGCCGCCGAGAGCGTCGTGCCTGCGGCCCGGTCCGGCGGGTCCGCCGGGATCACCGGGCCGACCGTCCCTGCGGACACCCTGCCCGCCGCCCGGTTCGCCGGGCCTTCGTCGGCCCAGGGGATGGTCGTGGGGCGCGCGCCGCTGCGGTCCCTCGTCGCGCGGGACGCGTCGGCCCGGGCCGGCCTGCTCGCCGGGCTCCTCGTGGGGGGGACTGGTCTGGTCCGCGTCGACGCGCTCCGCGAGGTGGTGCTGCTGCTGCCGGTGCTCGCGCTGGGGGCGGCCTTCGGAGCGCGGTGGGTGCGGCCGCTGCTCGTGGGGCTGGCGGTGTCCACGGTCGTCTCGGCGGTTGCCGCGGTGGGGCTCTCCCGGGAGTACGTCGCGTCGATCTCGGACAGCCTGGTGCCGCTGGTGGTGCTCGGAGTGCTCGTCGGTGGTGCGTCATGGGCGGCCCTCGCGGCCTGGCGGCGGGGAGCCCGGCTGCCGGCATCCGTCGTGCGCCGCCTCCCGGACGCGGCGGCGGCGCTGGTCGTGCTGGCGGGGCTCTACCTCGCGAGCCGCCCGCTGTGGCAGGTCGTCCGGCAGGACCCGGACGACCCGGGCGCCCGCTACGTCGCCGGGATGC
>CALCXF010000001.1 GCA_937907685.1 uncultured Nostocoides sp. | reverse complement strand
TCGCCCGTCGGCCCTGGTCGTCGGTGCTGGTGGATGGGACCATGACGACATCAGCCCCTCAGGTGTTGGACAGGAGATCACCGTGCAGGCGCGAACAGAAACACTGGCAACGGCGGACGTGGACCTCGTCTACGACGTGCGCGAGCCGTCCGACGGTTCAGCAGGCCGGCCACCCCTGCTCATGGCGGGCCATCCGATGGATGCCGGGGGCTTCACGACGCTTGCGTCCTTCTTCCCTGACCGCGCGGTCGTCAGCTACGACCCTCGGGGCCTCGGGCGCAGCCTCCGCAAGGACGGTCGGGAGGAGCGCACGCCGCAGATGCACGCCACCGACCTGCACGCCTTGATCGCCGCCCTCGGCATGGGACCGGTCGACCTGTTCGCCACCAGTGGCGGCGCGGTCAACGCGCTCGCCCTCGTCGCTGAGCATCCCGAGGACGTGCACACTCTCGTGGCACACGAACCTCCCCTGCTGGTGATCCTGCCCGACGCCGACCGCGCCCTCGCAGCGGAGCGCGAGGTGCAGGCGGCATACCATCGCCACGGCTTCGGGGCCGGGATGGCCCGCTTCATCGCCCTGACGTCCTGGGAGGGCGAGTTCACCGACGCGTACTCGGCGCAACCGGATCCCGATCCGGCCATGTTCGGTCTCCCGACCGAGGACGACGGGGCCCGGGACGACCCACTCCTGTCCGGGACCGGCAACGCGATCACGAGCTATCGCCCCGACCTCCACGCCTTGGCGGCTGGTCCGACCCGCGTGGTCGTCGCGGTCGGTGCCGAGTCCCGAAACGCGCTCGCCGGGCGTGCCGCGGCGGCGCTGGCAGACGCGCTGCACCAGCCGGTGACCGAGTTCCCGAGCCATCACGCCGGCTTCCTCGGTGCCGAGTCCGGCTACCCCGGCCAGCCCGAGGCCTTCGCCGCACGACTGCGCGAGGTCCTCGACGGCACCGGGTGACGCCCGACCCTCAAGGCCACTCGGCGCAGCGGCCAGGAGCCGCCTGTCTCGGCCCCCTGTCCGTCGCTGGACAGGTCGAGTCAGCACGGGCAGTGCCGCCCACGAAGGAAGGAGCTAGTGGTGCTCCAGCGTGTAGTGGATCGTCTGGGCGACGATCTTGCCGTCCTCGATGAGGTACGAGTCGACGCCGTCCCGCACAGTCACCGTGGCATCGGTGTACGTCCACTCGAGCAGGCCCATCCGCCCGTCGGCCGCGACGTAGGTGTACTCGAACGCCTCGTGCTCGGGCAGCTCCTCGGCGAGCATCTCGGCCAACTGGCGCACGCCGTCATGGCCCCGGAACGTCCCGCGGTTGAGAAGGACGACGATGTCCTCCGAGACGTTGCGCCGGAGGTCGTCCTCCATGACGCGGTCGAGCGGTGTGTCGACCCAGTCGTTGGCCAGGTTGAGGTGGTCGTCGAGCACGTCACGCGCTGAGCGGCCGCTCAAGCCCTTGGCGTCGGCTCCTGCCACATCCTCCACGTCGACTCCTTCACCTCGTCCGTCGCACCAGCCTGTCGCCCCGGCGCCCCCACGGCAAGGACCCTGCAGTCAGGCGTCCTCCCGCGACTCCGGCAAGCGGGGGTAGCCGGCGATGGGGTAGATCCCGACGACCATCCCGTACGTCGTCTCCCCCTTGCGCGGGAGCCGGTCGAACTCCTCGACGAGGTCGCGGATGCGGGTCCAGAACTCCTCCGCCTGGGCGGCCTCGATGCGGGCGTGGCGGATGAAGGACCAGAGCAGGCGCTGCTCGTCCGCCCCGGTCGACTCGGTGGCGGCCACCGCGAAGTCGTTCTGGTCGGTGGGAAGGTCCTCGTGACCCTCCACCGCGATGGTCACCGTTCGCGCGGCGCGCCCGTAGAACCGCTCCTCGACGGCGCGGACCCGTCGGGTCCGCACCACCTGGAGCAGCCCGGCGCGATGGAGCACGCCGACATGGTGCGCCACCGTTCCCTTCGGCCGGCCGGTCGCCTCGGCGATCTCCGCCACGGATGCCGGTCGCTCGGCGAGCAGCCCCATGATCGTCGTGCGGAGGGGGTGGGCGAGCGCCCTGACCTGGTCGACCCGGGTGAGGACGAGCCGGTCAGCGAGATCGTGTCCGGGTGGCGGGCGGACGACGGGCGTCGCCTCGGCGTCCTTGCGGTGGCGGTCCATCATCGTCCAGACTACGCTTGCCGATCAATCGAAGTTTCTCGATCATTGGAGGTCCCCATGGCAGACGTCGTCCTGTTCCACCACGTGCAAGGCCTCACCGACGGGGTCCGGAGGCTCGCCGACGGGATCCGGGCAGACGGACACACCGTCCACACCCCCGACGCCTTCGACGGGTCCACCTTCGCCTCGCTCGACGAGGGGTTCGCCGCCCTGCGGGAGCGGGACATCCCGGTCGCCGGCGAGTGGGCGGACGAGGCGGTCGCCGACCTCCCCGAGGAGCTCGTCTACGTCGGCATCTCGCTCGGCGTCATGGCGGCGCAGCGGCTCGCCCAGAGCAGGACCGGTGCACGAGGTGCGGTCCTCCTGGAGGCCTGTGTCCCCCCCACGGAGTTCGGGAACGGGTGGCCCACGGATGTCCCCGTCCAGGTGCACGGCATGGAGCGGGACCCCTTCTTCGGGCTCGAGGGCGACCTCGACGCGGCTCGCGAGCTCGTCGCGACGGCGGAGGACGGCGAGCTGTTCGTCTACCCCGGCGACGTCCACCTCTTCACCGACTCGTCCCTGCCCTCGTACGACGAAGCGGCCACCCGTCAGGTCGTGGAGCGCATGCTCGGCCTCCTCGCTCGGGTCTGACCCACGGAAGCCGGCGTCAGAACGATGGCGTCAGAATGACGGCGTCAGGCGACGTAGGCAGCGAGGTGCTCACCGGTGAGGGTCGAGCGGGCGGCCACCAGGTCCGCGGGCGTGCCCTCGAAGACGATCCGGCCGCCGTCGTGGCCGGCACCGGGGCCGAGGTCGATGATCCAGTCCGCGTGAGCCATGACGGCCTGGTGGTGCTCGATGACGACGACCGACTTGCCCGCGTCGACGAGCCGGTCGAGCAGGCCGAGCAGGTTCTCGACGTCGGCCAGGTGGAGGCCCGTCGTCGGCTCGTCGAGGACGTAGACCTCGCCCTTCTCACCCATCTGGGAGGCCAGCTTGAGCCGCTGCCGCTCGCCCCCGGACAGCGTGGTGAGCGGTTGGCCGAGCGTGAGGTAGCCCAGCCCGACGTCGGTCAGTCGGTCGAGCACCTGGTGGGCGGCCGGCGTGCGAGCCTCGCCGTCACTGAAGAACGACTCCGCCTCGAGGACCGGCATCGCGAGCACCTCGGCGATGTTCTTGCCGCCGAGCCGGTACTCGAGGACGGCGGCCTGGAAGCGCCTGCCCTCGCACTCCTCGCAGGTGGACTCGACGGTGGCCATGATGCCCAGGTCGGTGAAGATCACTCCCGCCCCGTTGCACGTCGGGCAGGCGCCCTCCGAGTTGGAGCTGAAGAGAGCGGGTTTGACGCCATTGGTCTTCGCGAAGGCCTTGCGGATCGGCTCGAGCAACCCGGTGTACGTCGCGGGGTTGCTGCGCCTGGATCCCTTGATCGCCCCTTGGTCGATGACGACGACTCCCTCGCGCTTCGCGACCGAGCCCTGGATCAGGGAGCTCTTGCCCGAGCCGGCGACCCCCGTGAGCACGCAGAGCACCCCGAGCGGGATGTCGACGTCGACGTTTCGCAGGTTGTGCGTCGTCGCCTTCCGCACCTCCATCACGCCGGATGCCGTCCGCGCCGAGTCCTTGATCCTCGCCCTGTCGTCGAGGTGCCGGCCCGTGATGGTGTCGCTCGAGCGCAGCCCGTCGACCACACCCTCGAAGCACACCGCGCCACCGTCCGTGCCCGCCCCGGGGCCGAGGTCGACGACGTGGTCGGCGATCGCGATGGTCTCGGGCTTGTGCTCCACGACGAGCACCGTGTTTCCCTTGTCGCGCAGTTGGAGCAACAGGGCGTTCATCCGTTGGATGTCGTGGGGATGGAGGCCGATCGTGGGCTCGTCGAAGACGTAGGTGACGTCGGTGAGCGACGAGCCGAGGTGCCGGATCATCTTCGTCCGCTGTGCCTCTCCGCCCGAGAGGGACCCGGCGGGGCGGTCGAGGGACAGGTATCCCAGGCCGATCTCGGCGAACGAGTCGAGGACGTGCTGGAGGCCGCCGAGCAGCGGCGCGACCGATGGCTCGTCCAGGCCGCGGACCCACTCGGCGAGGTCGGTGATCTGCATCGTGCACAGCTCGGCGATGTTCTTGCCCGCGAGCCTCGAGGACCGGGCCTCGGGCGCCAGTCGCGTTCCGTCGCAATCCGGGCAGGTCTGGAAGGTGATGGCTCGTTCGACGAAGGCCCGGACGTGCGGCTGCATCGCCTCCCGGTCCTTGGACAGCATCGACTTCTGGATCCGCGGGATGAGCCCCTCGAAGGTGAGGTTGATCCCCTCGACCTTGATCTTCGTCGGCTCGCTGTAGAGGAGGTCGCGCAGCTCGCGCTTGGTGTACTTCCTGATCGGCTTGTCCATGTCGAACCCGAAGCCGGCGAAGATGCGGCCGTACCAGCCCTCCATCGAGTACCCGGGGATGCTCAGCGCACCCTCGCGCAGCGACTTCGTGTCGTCGTAGAGAGCGGTGAGGTCGAAGTCGCTGACTGCCCCCATCCCCTCGCAGCGCGGGCACATCCCGCCGAGCCGGTTGAAGGTCGCCTTCTCGGCCTTCGTCTTGTCGCCCCGCTCGACGGTGATGGCGCCGCTCGCGCGCACCGTCGGGATGTTGAAGGAGAACGCGTTGGGGCCGCCGATGTGCGGTTCTCCCAAGCGGCTGAAGAGGATCCGCAGCATCGCGTTGGCGTCGGTGGCCGTGCCGACGGTGGATCGCGGGTTGGCCCCCATGCGCTCCTGGTCGACGATGATCGCCGTCGTCAGGCCGTCGAGGAGGTCCACGTCGGGTCGCGACAGGTTGGGCATGAAGCCCTGCACGAAGGCGCTGTAGGTCTCGTTGATCAGGCGCTGGGACTCCGCGGCGATGGTGTCGAACACCAGCGAGCTCTTGCCGGAGCCGGAGACACCGGTGAAGACGGTGAGGCGGCGCTTGGGGATCGCGAGGCTGACGTCCTTGAGGTTGTTCTCGCGCGCCCCCTGCACGCGGATCAGTTCGTGGCCGTCGGCGACATGCGCCGGTGACGAGATCGGGTTCGTCTTCGTGGCGTTGCTCATCCTGTCTCCATCTGTTGTTGCGAGTGCTCCATCGCGGGCCTCCCGGGTCACCAGGCCGATCTAACCAGCCGGTAGTGAAGCCAGTCATGAGGACGCCAACAGGCAGTGCCCGGTTGTCCGACCGGACCCCGGCGTCACCGCGACACCTCGGTCGCGGACGGCTCGATCTCCACGACCAGGCCGCCCTCGACGTGCCACCTCCGGGTCAGCCTCACGCGCTCGAGCATCCGCCGGTCGTGCGTGACGAGCAGGAGCGTGCCAGGGAAGTCGTCGAGCGCCTCCTCTAGCTGCTCGATCGCCTGGAGGTCGAGGTGGTTGGTGGGCTCGTCGAGGACGAGAAGGTTGACCCCACGAGCCTGGAGAAGGGCCAGCGCAGCACGCGTGCGCTCGCCCGGGGACAGCGAGGATGCCGGCCGCTCGACGTGGTCCGCCCCCAACCCGAACTTCGCGAGCAGGGTCCGCACCTCGGCCGTCGGCCACTCCGGCAGCTCGTGCGCGAAGGCACGACCCAGCGGCTCGCCACCCTCGAAGGCTGCCCTCGCCTGGTCGACCTCGCCGACCACGACGCGGTGACCGAGGCCCGCGGCGCCGGTCGTGGGCGCGTGCCGACCGAGCAGCAACGAGAGCAGCGTCGTCTTGCCGGAGCCGTTGGGCCCGGTGACGGCCACCCGGTCGCGGACGTGGAGCCGGAGGTCCAGCGGGCCGAGCGTGAAGGACCCACGGGTCGCCGTGGCACCACGCACCGATGCGACGACCTCACCCGACCGCGGCGCGGTCGCGATCTCGAACTGCAGGACCCACTCCTTGCGGGGCTCGACCACCGCCTCCAGGCGCTGTAGCGCGCGATCGGACTGCCGTGCCTTGGCCGCCTGCTTCTCCGTCTGCTCCGTGCGGAACTTGCGCCCGAGCTTGTCGTTGTCCCGAGGCTTGCGTCGTGCGTTCCTCACTCCCTTCTCCATCCACGCCCGCTGCATCCGGGCTCTGGCCTCGAGCTCCGCCCGACGGACGGCGTAGCTCTCGTAGGCCTCTCGTGCCCGGCGCCGCGCCACCGACCGTTCCTCGAGGTAGCTGTCGTAGCCACCTCCGTAGGTGGTCACCCGTTCGAGGCTTCGGTCGATCTCCACGACGCTGGTCACCGTGCGCGAGAGGAACTCCCGGTCGTGGCTCACGACGACGACCGGCGCCTCGAGGTGGGCCACGAAGTCCTCGAGGAGGTCGAGGCCCTGTCCGTCGAGGTCGTTCGTCGGCTCGTCGAGCAGGTAGACGTCGTACCGGGACAGCAGGAGGGCCGCGAGCCCGACCCGGGCGGCCTGCCCACCCGACAGGCCCGTCATCTCCTGGTCCACATCGACACCGAGCCCGACGTCCCCCACCACGGTCGCGATCCGCTCGTCGAGGTCGGCGGCGCCGAGCGCCAGCCAGGCCTCGAGGGCCTCCGAGTACGCGTCCTCGGCGCCCGGTAGGCCCTCCGCCAGCGCCTGGGCCCTCGAGTCGAGCTCGGCCTGAGCGCTCGCCACTCCGGTACGACGCTCGAGCTGTCGGCGGACCGTCTCGCCGTGCGGTCGCTCGGCCTCCTGGGTCAGGAACCCCACGCGGGCCGACCTCGGGGCGAGGGTGACACGTCCGGCATCGGGACGGCGATCACCGGCGAGGATGCTCAGCAGGGTGCTCTTCCCGGCGCCGTTCGCGCCGACGAGCCCGATCACGTCACCGGGGGCGACCACGAGATCCAGCCCCCGGAAGAGCTCACGGTCCCCGAAGGCCGCCGCGACCCCACGGGCCTGCAGGGTCGCACTCATGCGCCCATCCTCACCCGGCCGGCCGATCCCAGCGAACCACTTTCGCCCTCGGCCGCTCCCACCCGCGGG